>JAJQCB010000139.1 GCA_021203005.1 Clostridiales bacterium
GAGAGCATCTGCCTTACAAGCAGAGGGTCACAGGTTCGAGCCCTGTAGGTCCCATAACATTTACTTTTGCCGATGTGGCTCAATTGGCAGAGCAGCTGATTTGTAATCAGCAGGTTATCGGTTCGAGTCCGATCATCGGCTTTGCTTTAGACATAAGGCAAAAGATAATGAATATCATATTATGGGTGGATTCCCGAGTGGCCAAAGGGGACAGACTGTAAATCTGCTGGCAATGCCTTCGAAGGTTCGAATCCTTCTCCGCCCATTTTTAAATTAATATCGCGGGGTGGAGCAGTCTGGAAGCTCGTCGGGCTCATAACCCGAAGGTCGTAGGTTCAAATCCTACTCCCGCAACTCAATGCCCAGTTAGCTCAGTTGGTAGAGCAGAGGACTGAAAATCCTCGTGTCTCTGGTTCGATTCCGGAACTGGGCATTCTTTCTATCTTTGCTGTTTTTTTCATATGGAAAAGATAAAACATATATCTTAAAACATACGTTATGGGTGTATAGCTCAGCTGGTAGAGCACCTGACTTTTAATCAGGTTGTCCCGGGTTCGAGCCCCGGTACGCTCATTGAAAACTGACGGATCTCTGTTGTTTTACGGAGGTTCGTTTTTTTGTATGAAAATGTTTATTTGAGCCTTCCTTACGTGTCGTTTGCTGATGTTTTGTTAGAATTTACTTAGAGTAATCTGAACAGGTTGTGGTTTTGCGATGCCTACGGCCGGGGACATACCAGGCAGTTATTTCATTACCAGATGGTATCGTCAGAAATAACTGAGATGTGGGCGTATATGCATATTTTATTTTGTGAAAATTGTTGACTTTTGGATGTTAATAGTTTAACATACAACTATGCGGTTTTATCGATTTTTTATTTTCTTAATTAATTGATAAGATTTGGCGGTTTAATAAGGAGGGTTTTCGGTATGAAACCAAATTTTATGATTCAAAAGGAGGAGAAAGTATGAATCAAACAAAGGCAAAGGGGTTTGGGGCTCGCGGAATTATACTTATCATTGTATTATTCCTTGGATTCTTCACATTCCAGACATTCACCAACTATCCGCTGAACATTCTGGCTGATTTGTATGGTGGTTCCACGACGGTTGCTGCGATTATGTCTGCAGGTACTTTTATCGGTATTGCCATTCAGCTGATACTGTCGCGGTTTATTGGTAAGATTAAGAGCATTAAGAAAGTAGCATCTATTTTTGCGATTATTGCAGTTGTTTGCTGCTGGATTGAGGCGGCAATGCCGTTCTATCTGACTAGTGTTTGGTATGTGGTGTACTTTATTGTAAACCTGACAGTTACAATCTATGCTCTGTTCTTCCTGAGCATTATCGCAGGACAGTGGTTCCCCCGCAGAAAGGGTACAATTATGGGTATCTCCACAATTGCTTATCCGTTCTGTAATGGTGTAATCGGTTTCTTTGCTTCCGCTGTTTTTAAAGGCGAGAATCCGGCAATCTTTTCGTCTTTCCTGCCGTTCCTGATTGCAGCAACAGTCGGTGTTGTCCTGTTCCTGGTCTGCATTACGGATTATCCGGAGCAGTGTGGTGCGTATAGAGATAATGATAAATCTTTCACTCCGGAAAAGGCGAAAGCTATGCTGGAGCAGGAGATTGAGGATAAGCGCACTACTGTGTGGACGACTGGTCATACGCTTGGATGCAGAGATTTCTGGTGCATCGCGGTTACCTGCGGTCTGATTCTGATGACTGCTGTTGGTACCATGACGCAGACCAGCACGATTATCGGCTATTTCCCGAATCTGAACTACACAATTATCATGATGGTTATCGCTGTTTTTGGCGCGATCGGAAGCTGGCTTCTCGGTGTTATTGATACCGCGATCGGTACGAAAAAATCCATGATGATCTGTGTTATTTTGATGGTTATTTCCGGACTTCTCGGTATTGCAGCTACTGCCAGCGGAGTGGGAGCTTTGGTTGTACTTTCACTGGTTCTTCTGGCTATGTTTATGGGTGCTTCCTCTAACTACACAGTATCTGCGGCAGTGCAGTATTGGAGAAGAGAGGACTTCGCATGTGTGTTTGCATGTGTAAACCCGATTGCAAATATCTTCAATGCGTTGGCTCCGACTCTTACCGCGGCTCTGCTGTATTCCGGAGCTCAGGGTGTAAATGTATCTGCAGTGTTTATTATGATTACTGTTGCTGGTGTGATTGGCGTAGTACTGATGCTTGTTTTCTCCGCGAAGCATGTCAAAGCGGTAGATGATAAGTACAGAACTGCTGCTGGCAAACCGCTGGATGACGCTCTGGTAGGACGTAAATAAGAATAAAAATTACATAAGAATTTACAAGCAGAAAGGCGCATTCGAAAGGATGCGCCTTTTTACACGGAGTACGTATTATTATATTATGTATTGCAGCTGCTGTTTCCTATCTGGTGAAATATGCAGAATGATCCAAAACAGATGAATAAAGCGAAACAAGCTGAATTTATTTTTCCCGGAACAGGAAACGACCCGAACGGATGCCGGGTCGTTTCCTGAATTAGGGATAAACAAAGGGGTTTGGTATATTGCTTTAAATTGCCGGGAATTTTAACTTCTTATAGAAGTCATATTTTTCCTTGATTTCGCCTTGCCTTTGTAAAAAGTCAATTCTGGTCTGAGTGATCTCGTTTAAGTGCTCTGCCCGCGCTTCGTTTATATTGCGGTCGCGGATCAGGCCGTTGGGAGCGAGGATAAATTTATATTTGCCAGTTTCTTCATCCATAACCAGGTCCCCGCCGGCACCGCAAACTGCGCACTCAAACGGGAACTCGATGCCGTCCCAGTGTGGATCGCCGGGGTAGATCAGGGAAGAGTGACATCTGGGACAGAGCCCCGCATCCGGATCGCCGAGCCAGGTGTGCTCCTCCACTGGCGTGTTGATGGCGGTGATGACGTTTTCACCCATCTTACGCGCGGCGGCGAGCTGATCTTCTCTTAGAAGAACATTGCCGGGGCGGCCGTTTCTGGTGGCCATCAGCTGATCAACGCACTGGATGGACTGGGTGAAGAGAGAGGCACTAAGCACTTCCATGGAAAGGGACTGCCAGTCATGGCAGGAGCCGCCGACTGCGATAAGACCTGCCACAAGATGAGGATCTTTTTTCAGTTCTCCGATGGCAAGGCGGAAAGTAACCTCGTAAGCGAGGCAACGATGCGCATAGCGCAGATAGAGAGCGCTTGGCGTCAGGTCGTAGGTCGGAACCGCGATAATCAGTCCGTCGCTGGACTGTACTTCATTGACGATTTTATCCATGTCGTCCTTGTCTTTTAAGACACATCCCTTATAAGTGCCTTTGCCCTGCGCAACCTCTCCCATCTGCATAGTGCAGGACTCGCAGCCGGTGCACATCTCAATGTGGTAGTCATAGAGATTGATCAGTTTGCACTCTGCGCCTGCTTCCTGACAGGCCAGGAGTGCTTCCTTTGCAAGAATCTCGCTGTTGCCGTTGTGTCTTCCGGCAACGATTGCTAATACCTTCATGTGAAACCTCCTTAAATTTAATGTATATACGAACAAATTCGGTATGCTTCAAGTGTAACATTTTTTAAGAAAAAAATAAGGCATGTATCTTTTTAGATACATGCGAATAAAACAGAGAAATATGCTTTTTTGTAATGTGAATAAAGAAAAAAGTGGAATGACTCTTTAGAGTGCTATGGGGAGGACAGGTTATATTATTGTATTATCGCCATTGTCTTGAGGGGCTATATAAAAATCTGTTTTCCGCCATTTCCATAAAGCTGGCAATGGCAGGGTTGTAATTGTTCTTCTTCCAGGCCATCGTGATATCATGACCTTTGGCTTCCTCCATGTCAAGATCGCGTACCACAACAAGAGGATTTTGCTTATCCGTAGTTCGGTTTGATGTGATAGCTACGGCATTGTTTGTCTGCACCCAGAGAAGAACATCTTCCATCTTATCCGCCCACATAATTTCGGGATGAAGTCCGGCTTTTTCCAGGAGTGATGAGATGAAGCGATGCCCCTCTTCACAGATGGTGTCGCGGAGTTGGGCAAAGCGTTCCCCGGCCAGGTCTTCCAGGCGCAGGTTTTCCTTGGATGCCAGCGGATGAGCTGCGTTTAGCATAATGCAGGAGTCGAATTTCTGGATGTTTACCGTGACCAGGTTTGGCTGATCATAGAGTGAAAAACCATAAGTCAGAATCAGATCGAGTTTATTATCATGCAGCTTGGTGATGAGTTCTCCAAGGCTATCCCTTTCCAGGGTCAGGGAAATGAGAGGATACTTTTCTTTAAATTGCTTCAAAACTTCCGGAAACAGTTCGGAAATATCATAAACATCAAGGAAGCCGATGTGAAGGTGGCCTTCATATCCCTGGTTTGCAGTTCGGGCTTCGTCAATCGCTTTTGTATAATCCTTCATAATATTTTGGAACCGGCTGTACAAAATGGCTCCGCCGGGAGTCAGCTTCAGGGTCTTGTGTTCCCGGAGAAAGAGGCGGGTGCCGACTTCGTCTTCCATGGCGCTGATCTGGCGGCTTAAGGCAGGCTGGGTGAGGAAGAGGCATTTGGCAGCTTCGGTAAAACTTAAACATTCTGCAACGGTGATAAAATAGCGGATCTGGTTGAAGGTCATGGTGGTTCTCCTTTGTAATGGTATCAGAACATGGGAAATTAACTGGTTTTGGGTCAGGGATAATCCTGCGCTCATTATATCATAAACCCCGCAGTGCCCGTTCGAGAACCGCTGGTTCTCTCACTGTCCGGGCAGTCGCCCTATGAAAACATTGTCCGAAAAAATCGCCTGCCAGCAGTCG
>JAJQCB010000037.1 GCA_021203005.1 Clostridiales bacterium
ACATCGGTGTCTGGTATATGGAAAAATCAGGTCGCCGTGAATAATTCAGGTTATAGCATATTAATGGTAAAATGGAATACAAAAATGTGAGTCAGGGCATGGAGGTTTGCTATGAACTATGGCAGAAAAGGCGTGGAAAAAAAGCGGGCTGCGTTGTTGCCGCACGGGCGCTGGATATGGAATAAGATAAAAGTGATTCTTTTGTCGGCAGCGCTGATACTGGCAATCGGAGCGGTCTGGTATGGCGGGACTGTTGTATATGATGCGGTGACGGAGGTCATTGCGGAGGCTCCCGACATCAGTACTATTGATGCGACGCCTACCGGATATATGTCTGTCGTTTACGATGCCGACGGCAATGTCACGGCCCAGCTGGTGGCGAGCGGCTCCAACCGCGTGTATGTGACGTTGGATGAAATCCCGGAGGATCTGCAGCACGCTTTTGTCGCGATCGAGGACGAGCGTTTCTATGAGCACAATGGCATTGACCTGAAAGGTATTTTCCGTGCGGGTATGGTCGCTGTCTCAACCGGTACGTTCAGCGAAGGCGCCAGCACCATCACGCAGCAGCTGCTGAAGAACAATGTCTTTGATGAGTGGACTTCAGAGACCACGCAGAAACAGAGATTTACGAGAAAAATCCAGGAGCAGTATCTGGCGCTGCAGCTGGAACAGGAAGTTTCCAAGGACTGGATAATGGAAAACTATCTGAATACCATCAATCTGGGGCAGAATACCCTGGGCGTCCAGGCGGCATCCACCCGCTATTTCGGAAAGGATGTCTCAGAACTGACGCTGTCGGAGTGTGCGGTGATTGCGGCGATCACGCAGAACCCATCTCAATACAATCCTATTTCTTATCCGGAAGAAAACAACGAACGCAGACTGAAAGTCCTTTCTAATATGAAAGAGCAGGGATATATCACGCAGGAGGAGTACGACGAGGCTGTTGCAGACGATGTATATTCCAGAATCAGTGACTATAATACGACTTATGAGAGCGAGGTTTCCAATGTAACCTCTTACTTTGTGGACGCTCTGACAGAGCAGGTGCTGGAAGATTTGCAGACGGAGCTTGGATACAGTGAGTCTGAGGCGTACAAGGCTTTGTATAGCGGGGGTCTTACTATTTACTCGACACAGGATCCGGAAATTCAGGCGATCTGCGATGAGGAGGTAAACGACAGTTCGAATTATGAGATTGCGACGCAGGTATCCTTTTCCTATGCGCTCTCTATTCAGCAGGATGACGGCTCTGTGGTAAATTACAGCGAACAGTCTATGCTGTCCTGGCTGAAAGAGGAGAAAGGAAAAACCACGCTCAATTTCAGCAGTGAGGAGGCCGCTACGGAAGCGGTTAATGAATATCGCGAGTCCGTTCTGCTGGATGGCGGGACGGTGATCGGAGAAACGCTTACGTTCACCACGCAGCCGCAGGCATCCCTGACAATCATTGATCAGAGCACCGGCGAAGTGAAAGCTCTGGTGGGAGGCAGAGGGGAGAAGACGGCGAGCCTGACGCTGAACCGGGCGTATGACACAACGATGCAGCCGGGTTCTACCTTTAAAATATTGTCTACTTACGCGCCGGCTCTGGACAAAGGGCTTGTAACCCTGGCGACCGTTGTCAAAGACGAGGAAGTTACCTATGCAAACGGAAAGGTTGTGAAAAATTCCGGAGGAACGTATCACGGCGATGTCACAATCCGGACGGCTATTATTAACTCTTATAATACAGTGGCGATCAAGACCAGCCGCGAGGTGACAATTGAAGAGTGTTACCAGTCTGTGCTTGATTTTGGCATCACAACATTGACGGATGAGGATGTTGTGGAGGCTCTTCCTCTCGGCGGCATCACAAACGGAGTTACGAATACGGAACTGACGGCTGCATACGCTGCGATTGCCAACGGCGGCGTTTACAATGAGCCGGTTTTGTATACGCAGATCGTAGATCATGACGGCAATGTCCTGATCGACAAGACTCCGGAATCGCACAGGGTGATCGAGGAGACGACAGCATGGCTTCTGACTTCCGCCATGGAAGATGTGGTGGATTCCGGTACCGGCAAAGCGGCAAACTTTTCGGGCATGTCCATAGCCGGCAAGACCGGTACAACAAATTCGACCCGCGCATCCTGGTTTGTGGGCTATACGCCGTATTATACCTGCGCGGTCTGGGGAGGATATGATGACAATTCCGAACTGGAGTCGACAACTTTTACCAAGACACTGTGGAAAAGTGTCATGTCGCGTTTGCATGAGGACCTGGAGGATACGGGGTTTACCAAACCGGACGGCATTGTCACATGCACAATCTGTAATGATTCCGGATTGCTGGCCAGCGGATCCTGTACCTCGACTCATACAGAATATTTTGCCAGCGGCACGGCGCCGACTTCCGTATGCAGCTCTCATGTGACAGTGAAGATCTGTACAGAGAGCGGCAAGCTGGCAGGAGAGTACTGCCCGGAGGAGTCGGTAGAGGAGAAGACATTCCTAAAGAGCTCTGCTCCGGAAGAAACCTGTGATGTGCATACGGAACCGGAGGAAACGGAAGAGGAAGAAGAGACGGTGGAAGGCGAAACAGAGGGTGAAAGCGTCCAGGGAGAAGCGGAAAGTCAGAACAAGGCGGACAGCCAGGACGAGGAGAAAAGTCAGGACGAGGACGCAAAAGCAGAGGAAGAATAAAATTTCTGTGACAAATGCGTGAATTCGTTGACAAGAAAATGTTACTTTGATATAATCTTTTGTGCATGAAATGTAATAATTATGTAATAATTTGAAGCGCAGGAGATTTATATGAAAGTACATACAAAAAGATTAGCAGCATATTTGCTTACGGGAGCAATAATTCTGACCGCAGGAGTTACTCCGGTTATGGCGGATTCGTTGGAACAGGATGCGGTAAGTCAGGCAAGCGGTCTTTCGCTGGCGCTTGCGGATGTCGAAGCGCAGGAAGGCGATTCTCAGGAGACGGCGACGCAGGCTCTTGTGGATGCAGGGGCGGTTGTGCTGGATGACGAAGAATCCGGGGATGAATATGCGAATATCGGTGTGGTAGAAGCCAGCGGTTATGTTAATGTCCGGGATACGGCGTCCACAGATGGAGAGATCGTTGGAAAGATGGAAAATCACTCGGTTGCCTTTGTGGAAAGCGAGGAGGATGGCTGGTACGAAATTACATCCGGATCCATTTCCGGATATGTGCTGGCAGAGTATCTCACAGTTGGAGACGCAGAGCTGATTGATTCCGTAAAAACCCGTGTCGCGACGGTGAATGCGGATGCTCTGAAAGTCCGTGAGGAGGCTTCCGCGGATGCGGCGGTTCTTATGACTGTTGCGGCGGATACGCAGCTGGAGGTTTTGGATGAGGACAACGCAGAGTGGGTACATGTCGGGACTTCCGATACGGAGGGGTATGTTGCGGCGGAGTATGTGACCGTGGAGGATACCTATATTTACGCGAAGACACCGGAGGAGGTTTCCGGCGGTACAGCCGTGGCTTCCTATGCATTGCAGTTTGTCGGCAACCCTTATGTCTGGGGAGGTACAAGCCTGACGAACGGGGCGGATTGTTCCGGATTTATTCTGAGTGTGTATGCACATTACGGAGTTTCGCTTCCTCATTCTTCCGCAGCGATGCGCTCTGTCGGGACAGAAGTGGATTATTCCGAGGCACAGCCCGGCGATATTATCTGCTATAGCGGACATGTCGCCTTGTATATCGGAGGCGGACAGATTGTGCATGCAGCCAATGAAAAGACCGGGATTACAGTCTCATCTGCAACATATAACACGATTCTCACCGTGCGCCGGATATTTAATTAAATATTCTGAAAATTCGGTGTAAAATTCTGAGTTGATTGTGATTAAAAAAACGCTTTCAGACGAAAAAAATCGAATTTGCGCGATGGGAAAAAACAGATGAATTATCAGTAATGCACAAAACGTTTGTTCCGAATTTACACTGTGAAAAACGCCTTTTTTTCATCTTTTTCTGTGGATAATGTGAATAACTTTGTTAATAAGTCGGAAAAACGGCTGATTTTCGCAAATCCTGATTGTGGAAAACTTTTTTGATAAAAATTGGATTTGTGAAACATTTCGGATTGATTTTTTGCGGTTTGTGTATATTGCTGATAATCTATTCTGAGAAAAATAACTCTTGACATCAATATTATATATTTTTTTTCAGAAACCCTCTTTACTTTTTTGGGTGTTTTGTCTTAAAATAGGAGCAAGTGACGACAGGGGTTGGTTGCGTTAAAAATGAGGGGGCACTGATCATGATATCAAACCAGATTTTACAGACAACGATTGACGGGTTGAAGAATATTACACGAGTAGATTTGTGCGTGATTGATACAGAGGGTAAGATTCTGGCGAGCACTTTTTCTGATGCGGACCGTTATGTGGAGCCGGCGGTGGCATTTGTGGATTCTCCGGCGGACAGCCAGGTGGTTCTCGGATGCCAGTTTTTCAAAGTATTTGATGAGCATCAGCTGGAATACGTTCTTCTTGCATATGGCGACAGCGAGGACGTTTATATGATTGGAAAGATTGCCGGTTTCCAGATTCAGAATCTTCTGATTGCATATAAGGAGCGCTTCGATAAGGACAATTTTATCAAGAACCTTCTGCTGGACAATCTGCTTCTGGTAGACATTTATAATCGTGCCAAAAAGCTTCATATTGAGACGGATGTCCGGAGAGTGGTATACATAGTGGAGACTGACCAGGATAAGGATGGAAATGAGCTGGATCGTGTCCGCAGTATCTTTGAGGGGAAGAGTCAGGATTTTGTTACAGCGGTGGATGAGCGGAATATCATCGTGGTCAAGGAGGTTGATGCCGCGGATTCCCCGGAGGATCTTCGCAAGACGGCTGAGGTGATTTACGGTCTGTTCAAAGGAGACAGATCGATTCATGTCGCATACGGGACAGTGGTCAATGAGATCAAGGAAGTGTCCCGTTCCTATAAAGAAGCGCGGATGGCGCTGGATGTGGGGAAGATTTTCTTTGAAGATCACAACATCATTGCCTACGCTACGCTGGGAATCGGGCGTCTGATTTATCAGTTGCCGATTCCGCTGTGCAAGATGTTTATCAAGGAGATTTTCGGAGGCCGTTCTCCGGATGAGTTTGATGAGGAGACGCTGACCACGATCAACAAATTCTTTGAGAACAGCATGAATGTCTCTGAGACGTCACGGCAGCTGTATATCCATCGCAATACATTGGTGTACCGGCTGGATAAGCTGCAGAAGAGCACCGGGCTGGATCTGAGGGTGTTTGAAGATGCGATTACATTTAAGATTGCCCTGATGGTTGTCAAGTATATGAAATATATGGAAACGTTAGAATATTAGAATATCAGGCATCAGACCGGCTGTGGAGAGCAGGTGAATTATGACTGCCTGCGTACATATAGTTGGCTTAAAATACAGGTATGGGGGACATGAAGACAGAAGAAAGTGTCCCCTTTTCTATTGAAACAAAGGGTCAGGTGTATTTGCAGCATACGCAGCAGATACGAATTATCCATTACTGACAGGAGGACAGGTAGTGATTACATTAAAAAATGTCAGCAAAGCTTATACCGAGGGCATTCCCGCGCTGGAGGATGTAAGTATTCATATCGATCCGGGCGAGTTTGTTTTTGTCGTGGGCGACAGCGGATCCGGCAAATCTACGCTGATCAAGCTTCTTTTGAAGGAACTTGATGCGACGTCAGGGACGATCATTGTAAATAAGAAGAATCTGGGCAAGCTGCGGCGGAAGCAGGTGCCGTATTTCCGGCGGAATATCGGATGCGTGTTTCAGGATTTCCGGCTTCTCAAGGATAAAGATGTCTATGAAAACGTTGCGTTTGCGCAGAGAGCAATCTCCGCCTCGAATCGTTCTATCAAGAAGAAAGTGCCCAAGGTTTTGTCGGAAGTAGGACTGGCGGCAAAGTATAAGTCCAAACCGCATCACCTTTCCGGCGGCGAGCAGCAGAGAGTGGCGATTGCCCGCGCACTCGTAAACCGGCCCAAGCTGCTCCTGGCGGACGAGCCGACCGGAAATCTGGATTCGGGAAACGCCTGGGAAATTATGAAACTGCTGGAGGAGATTAACCAGAACGGCACCACGGTTCTGGTGGTAAGCCACAATATGGAGATTGTGGAGCAGATGAATAAGCGCGTGATCACTTTACAGCAGGGACATGTGGTGGACGATACGCAGATGGGCGGTGAATCGATATGAAAATCAACACGATAGGCTATACGATAAAAGAGGGATTCCGCAATGTCTGGATCAACAAGATTTTTTCCATCGCGTCTGTTGCGACCATGGCGGCCTGCATTTTCCTCTTTGGTATTTTTTATTCCATACTGGTGAATTTTCAGAGTGTGGTTCAGGATGTGGAGTCCGGTGTGGCGATCACCGTGTTTTTTGATGAGGGGACGACGCAGGAGCGTATAGATCAGATCGGCGAGGAAGTGGCATCCAGGGAGGAGGTTTCCAATTTTAACTTTATCTCCGCTGACGAGGCCTGGGAGGATTATAAACTGATTTATTTCGAGGGAGATGAGGAGGCGGCTGCCGCTTTTGGCTCTGAAAATCCGCTGGCGAACGAGGCTTCCTATGAGATTTATATGGAAGATATTTCCCAGCAGCAGGTTCTGGCGGAATACCTGGAAAGTCTGGAGTCAGTGCGGGAGGTGCGCCAGTCCGAGACGGTGGCCAACACGCTGTCTGATGCGAATAAACTGATTGGTGTGGTCTCTATAGCCATTATTATTATACTGATCTGTGTGGCGGTCTTCCTGATCAGCAATACGGTTCGTACCGGCATCACGGTGCGGAAAGAAGAGATCGGCATTATGAAGATGATCGGAGCAACCAATTATTTTGTCCGTGCGCCGTTTGTTGTGGAGGGTGTTCTGATCGGAGCGATCGGGGCCATTATCCCGTTGGCGCTTCTGTATGTGATGTATGGAAGAATTATTACTTATGTGGGAGAAAAGTTCGGATTCCTGAGCAATATGATTTCCTTTGTGTCGGCGCGGTCTGTGTTTACGGTACTGCTGCCGGTGGGATTGATTCTGGGAATCGGCATCGGTTATATCGGAAGCCGGATTACGGTGCACCGGCATATAAATGTATAATTTTACTTGGAACTGTTATATAAAGAGAAGACGCACCGTAAGGTGCGTCTTTGCGTAAAAACGCGATTTAATTCTAAATTACGGACCGGATACATAGATTAACACATCGGATTAATTTTTGATTTTATGCCTTATTATAAAGTGAATATGGCGGAGCAGAGTACGGGAAAGAAATATGGAGAATAATAAGAGAGAATATGAGATGGACAGTGCGGAATGCAGACCGGAAATGATATCGGATGATGCGGCTTTTACGGTGGATGGAAACGAAATCAAAGCTGACAGACCCGGGAAAGGCGCCCCGAATGAAAAACGCAGCAGAAAGAGGCAGCATGGGAACCATGGGTTCGCGAAGGGATTCCTGTCTGGGGCGATTATAGCAGTTATCGCGGTTACGGCAGTTTTTTCAATGGCATCCGGGACAGGGAGCGGCCTGCTTTCTTCCGCCGACGAGAAAGTCCTGGACAGCGATACGGTAGAAAAAATTGAGACTCTGGCGGCCTATATCCAGAATTCCTATTATGAGGATGTGGATATTGAGGACCTGCGGGAAGGTCTGTATGAGGGACTTTTTGAAAATCTGGATGTTTATTCCCAGTATTATACAGAGGAGGAATACGAAAGCCTGCTGGAGAGTTCTCTGGAAGGAACCTACTGCGGCATTGGCGCCAGTCTGCAGCAGGATACGGAAACAATGATGGTTACGGTGGTTCGGGTCTATGAGGGCTCGCCTGCCGAGGAGGCCGGGCTGGAATCCGGGGATGTGATTTATATGGTGGATGACTATGAGGCGACCAGTATGGAATTGTCAGAGCTGGTTACGCATATTCGTGGGGAAGAGAATACGTCGGTTCACCTGGTGACTTATCGGAACGGCGAGGAGATTGAATATGATATTGAGCGCAGGAACCTTACTTTCCCTACGGTGAGCAGCGAGATGCTGGATGATTCGGTCGGCTATATTGCGGTTTCGGAGTTTACAGACGCTACGACAGAGCAGTTTTCGACGGCGCTGGATGATCTGCAGGACGCTGGGATGGAGTCTCTGATTGTTGACCTGCGTTCCAATCCCGGCGGTGTGCTGACGACGGTGTGCGAGATGCTGGATGAGATTTTACCTGAAGGACTGATTCTCTATACGGAGGACCGGGAGGGAAATCGTGAGGAGTATCGGTCTACGGACGATACCTCCCTGGATCTGCCGCTGGTGGTTCTGGTGGATGAGAACAGCGCCAGCGCATCGGAGATTTTTGCGGGGGCGATTCAGGACCGGGAAGCCGGGACGATTGTCGGCGTCACCACATACGGAAAGGGTGTGGTTCAGTCCGTTCGCACGCTGAGCGATGGGACGGCATTTAAAGTCACAACACACAGGTATTATACGCCGGGAGGTACCTGTATCCAGGATATCGGGATCACGCCGGATGTAGAGATCGAGTATGAGTTTCTGGGCGGGGAGGATGATGAGTACAGCTATGAACTGGATAATCAGATTCAGAAAGCACTGGAGATTCTGCAGGAAGAATAATCGGGGATATTGCGACTCGCAGCTTTTCGTGTCACATGCGAAACAGCAGCTGCCTTTACGTAATATTTACAGTCAGGTGATAGTTTTGCATCGGGAAATGTGATATAATGAGCCGTGTAGCTGAGTGCAGATGGGTAGACACGTCATGCTTGCATGTAAGGGGATGCCTATCTGTGCTCAGATATAGGGCGAAGCCCGGACAACGAGGAAATCAGAGATTTCCGAGTGGGCACGGCGGAGTTCATAATATATTCTGATTTAGTAGCAAGGGAGATATTTTGAAGAGGAAAAACAGGGATGAATGTCTTTCAAACTTAATACTGGATTACGAGAATGCGCATGTGGCGGAGATCTGCGCGGAGATGATTCAGACTGTGAGGCCTTATCTGGAGAGAATCCGGACAGATATGACGGAAAAGTATGATCGCCAGGTAGTGCAGTATATTACATCCAGAGTAAAGTCGCCGGAGAGTATCTTAAATAAGCTCATCCGCAAGCGGCGGAGTCAGACGATGGAGAAAGCGATAGAGACGTTCCATGACCTGGCCGGGATTCGTATGGTCTGCACGTTTCAGGATGATGTTTACCGTGTGGTCAAGGCGATCCGGAAAGTTCCTGTGATAAATGTGATTAAAGTAAAGGATTATATTGCCCATCCGAAGCCTTCCGGTTACCGCAGTATTCACATGATTGCGGAGGTTCCGGACTGTCCGGGCGATATCTTACTGGAAATTCAGGTTTGTTCCGCGGCGATGAATTATTGGGCGATGTTGGATCACCAGCTCAGCTACAAAAACAGTAAGGTGAATTCCGCGAAGCTGGAGAACATGGAAAAAGAGTTGAAATCCTACGCTATGGATATTGCAAATATAGACAAAAAGTTTTTGAAAATCCGGAAAGAGATCGAGAAACTTTGATGAAATAAAGAGGAATGCAGTGTTAAGATTGACATGCTGTGAGTTTGTGCGGGATATCGGAGTTAGAATGCATCTTTACAGAATACCGGGAAGGGCGGGGAGAAAAGTATGGAGTACAAATGTTTTGACAACAGAGAGTTGTCGTGGCTGAAGTTTAATGTCAGGGTGCTGGAGGAGGCGGAAGACACAGCAAATCCGTTCTGTGAGCGCCTGTCTTTCGCGTCAATTTTTCAGAGTAATCTGGATGAATTTTTTGGCGTGCGCGTGGGTTCTCTCTATGATCAGATGCTGGTCTCTGAGGAGATCCGGGATAACAAGACCAACATGACCTGCCGCGAACAGCTGCTGGCAGTGTTTGACCAGGTCCGGATGCTGACACAGCGGAAAGACGCAGTGTATGCCGCTCTGGACAAAGGGCTTGAACAGCGGGGAATCGACATTGCCAGTTACGGTGAGATGGACGCGGAGGACACGGAGTTTCTGGATGTTTATTTTGAGCATGAGGTGCGTCCGCTTCTTGCGCCGCAGGTGGTGGGAAAGAAGCAGCCGTTTCCGTTCCTGAAAAACAAGGCGATCTACGCGGTGGTCATTCTCGGCGACAAAAAGGCCGTCAAAGGCAGCAAAGAGTCGAAAAAGGATAGTAAAAAGGGTGCCAAAAAGGAGAATAAAAACAGCAAGCTCGGCATTGTTCCCTGCAGCATCGATGTACTGCCGCGGCTGGTGCGTATTCCGACGCACCCGAATCGCTTTATGCTGATGGAGGAGTTGATTCTTCACTATGTGGCGCGGATTTTTACACATTTTGAGATAAAGAGCAAGTCGTTGATCCGTGTGCTGCGCAATGCAGATATCGATCCGGACGAGGAGATGTATGACGACGACACAGATTTTCGTCAGGTGATGGAGCAGCTGGTAAACCGGCGGCGGAGACTTTGTCCGATTAAGCTGGAGTATTCGAGAGAGATGGATGACTCGGTCATCGAGCAGATCTGTAAATATATTAAATTGAAAAAAACTTATGTCTTCCGATCGGAATCGCCGCTGGACGTGTCCTTTTTCTCCAAACTCAGCGATCTGCTGCGGGGGGATAAGACACTTTTTTATGAAAAATATACGCCCCGGGTGCCGGAGCGGTTTGATCTGAACCGGAGCGTGATGCGGCAGATTGAGGAAAAAGACCGCTTCCTCTTTTTCCCGTATGAGAGCATTTCTCCTTTTTTGAAGCTGCTCCATGAGGCGGCAGATGATCCGGATGTGGTCTCCGTAAAAATGACGCTCTACCGGGTGGCCAATGACAGCAAAATCGTCGAAGCGCTGATCCGTGCGGCGGAGAATGGCAAGGAAGTGGATGTACTTGTAGAATTGCGGGCGCGGTTTGACGAGGCGAATAATATCGGGTGGTCCCGCCGCCTGGAGGAGGCCGGGTGTTCCGTGGTATATGGTCTGGATCAGCTGAAAGTTCATTCCAAGTTGTGTCTGATCACGAAAAAGACGGAGGGGCATATCTCCTATATCACGCAGATCGGCACCGGCAACTATAATGAGAAAACATCCCGTCTGTACACGGATTTTTCCCTGATGACGGCGCACCAGGGCATCGGCGGGGAGGCCAGCGAAGTCTTTAACCGGATGTATCTGGGCGAGGTGATGGAGGAGACAAAGTACTTCATGGTTGCTCCCAGATGCCTGCGCAACAAAATCCTGGATAAGATAGACATTGAGATTGCCCGTGCGAAAGCGGGGGAACCGGCTTATGTGGGAGCCAAGATGAACTCTCTGACGGATAAGGTGATCATTGAGAAGCTGATTGAGGCGTCCTGCGCCGGGGTGAAAATTGATCTGGTCGTACGCGGCGCCTGCTGCCTGATCGCGGGTGTGTGGGGAAAGACAGAGAATATCTCTATACGGAGTATCGTGGGACGCTATCTGGAGCATTCCCGCATCTATATTTTCGGACAGGAAGACCCGGAGGTATATATTTCCTCCGCAGACTTTATGACCCGCAATACGACCCGCCGCGTGGAGGTGGCGACGCCGGTTTACGATGAAGAGATCAAAGAGAGAGTGCTGTCCATCTTCCGGGTGCTGATGGCGGACAATGTCAAGGCCAGGGTGCAGCTTGCCGACGGCACTTATGTCCGTGCCGCGGCGGGAGGCGAGCCGTTGAACGCGCAGGAGTACTTTATGAAATAAACTATGTTGTTTGCCGCGCTTTTTGCTGCGTCAGACGTGAAACGGCTGCTTTTGCGCATGTGAGGTGAAGGACAGCGAATAGTAACTATTTCCAGAAAGAAGGGGAAAATACAAGGTTGTGTTTTCCCTTTTTTTTGCGCTATGATGAATACCAGACACAGGGGAAAATCAGGAGTTTTAAGCATGCCCATTATGACAGAAGAAATGCGCGAAATCATGGAGGCGCAGGATCAGCAGAAAGCAGAATATCAGGAGCTGGCGGGCAGGATTATGGTGTTTGCCCGGGATCAGATCATGGTTTCCATGCGTTTTCTGGACCGGGCGCTGTTTCGTATGCCCATGGTTCCGGCAGATACGGTGGCGACCTACGGCGTCAACGGACAGGTGATCTACTATAATACGGACCATGTGCTGCACTCTTACAAAGAAGAGAAAAACCGCTGTACCCGTGCATTCCTCCATATGATTTTCCACTGTATTTTCAGCCACCCGTTTCAATATGAGAAGATGGACCGGGAGTGCTGGAATCTGGCCTGTGATATCGCGGTGGAGAAGACAATACTTGATCTGAAGATTGCGGATACGCAGCTGGCTTTGGATGGAAAGCGGGAGCGCGTGATCCGGAAGCTGGAGGAGCAGGCGCCGGCCCTGACAGCGGAACGGCTGTATCGTTTTTTCGCGGACAACCCTTCCGCAGCGCAGGAATACATGGAACAGGCGGAACTGTTTGAACAGGATGATCATCTGCACTGGATTCCGAAGCGTGAGACGGACGCGGCGGACCGTACGGGGGATACGATTACGACGGACACCCGCACAGCAATGATGGGCTGTCATGAGGCGGACACCGGCGAGGATGGCGAACAGGCGGACGACATCGATGAGGCGTTGGTGGGGCAGAGTCAGGACGACTGGGCGGACATCAGCCAGCACGCCAAGACGGATATCGAGACCTTTTCCCGGGAACAGGGATTCGGAGTGGGGAGCCTGCTTCGGAACCTGCAGGAGACATTGCGGGAAAAGCAGGATTACGGCGCCTTCTTAAGAAAATTTGCGGTTCTCGGCGAGGAGATGCATATCAATGACGATGAGTTTGACTATATCTACTATACGTACGGATTGCAGCTCTATGAGAATATGCCGTTGGTGGAACCGCTGGAATACCGTGAGAACAAGCGGATCCGGGAGTTTGTGATTGCACTGGATACCTCCGGTTCCTGCCAGGGAGCTACCGTGGAAAAGTTTCTGCGCAAAACCTATGATATATTGAAAAATACAGAGAGTTATTTTAAGCGGGTGAATATTCACATCATCCAGTGTGACTCCAAAATCCAGCGGGATGTCAAGGTCACCACGGACGAGGAGTTTGACGCTTACATGCAGGACGTGCAGCTCGCCGGGTTTGGCGGTACAGACTTCCGCCCGGTGTTTATCTATGTGGACGACCTCATCGCGCGCCATGAGTTTCACAACCTGCGGGGTCTGATCTATTTTACCGACGGGCAGGGTACATTTCCGGAGCACGCACCCGATTATGAGACGGCGTTCGTGTTTATTGAGGAAGGATTTACGATTCCCGAGACGCCTCCCTGGGCGATCCGGCTGGTGCTGCGGGAGGATGAGGTGTGAAGGGAAGCTATGCAGCTGGGATTCTGAGAAGATTACACGAGGGAGAAGCGGTGTGTGACATGAGAAACGCAGGAAAAGCAGAAAAGTTGTGTAAGAAGTGCGGCGTGTGACCCGAGAAACGCAGGAAAAGCAGAAAAGTTGTGTAAGAAGTGCGGCGTGTGACCCGAGAAGCGCAGGAAAAACAGAAAAGTTGTGTGACAGAGAAAAACCCAACAGGGAGACATTTATGAATATACAGGAAGCAAAAGAGCAGATTGAGAAAACGGTAAAAATTTATCTGGCGAAAGACAGATATGGAGGCTATCGCATTCCGATTCAGCGGCAGCGGCCGGTTTTTCTTCTCGGCGCACCGGGAATAGGAAAGACCGCCATTATGGAGCAGATCGTGGAGGAACTGGGGCTGGCGCTGGTGTCCTATTCTATGACGCACCACACGCGGCAGAGCGCACTGGGACTTCCTTTTATCAGCCATAAAAACTACGGCGCCACGGAATTTGACGTGTCGGAGTACACGATGAGCGAGATCATCGCTTCTGTCTATGAGATGATGGAGAAATCCGGTAAAAAAGAGGGGATTCTCTTTCTGGATGAGATCAATTGTGTGTCCGAGACGCTGGCGCCTTCCATGCTGCAGTTCCTGCAGTTTAAGACGTTTGGAAAGCATCGCGTTCCGGACGGGTGGGTCATCGCTACGGCGGGAAATCCTCCCCAGTTCAACCGTTCCGTGCGGGAGTTTGATGTGGTAACCCTGGATCGGCTGAAGGTTCTGGAGGTGGAAGCTGACTACGATACCTGGCGGAAGTACGCGGTGAATAAAGGAATTCACGGTTCTATTCTCACCTACCTGGATATTAAAAAGAGTGATTTTTATGTGATCGAGAATACGGTGGATGGGAAGTCCTATGTGACTGCCCGCGGCTGGGAGGATCTCTCAGAGACCATATATATGTATGAGGAAAATGACTTTGCCGTGGATGAGACGCTGATCTCCCAGTACCTGCGCAACAGGCGGATTGCCCGGGAGTTTGCCGCCTACTATGATTTGTATCAGAAGTATAAACAGGATTACCGCGTGCAGCAGATTCTGGCGGGGAAGATGGATGCGGACATCCGTGACCGGGCGAAGAAAGCCGGATTTGATGAGCGGCTTTCCCTGATTGGCCTGCTCCTTGACGCGATCCAGGCGGAAATCCGGGAAAACGTGGAGCGGGAGGATGCGCTGCGCAAGTTGCTTTTGACGCTGCGGGAATTAAAAAAGACGCTCAGTGAAGTGGGGCAGTGGGATCAGAATACGGTATTAAACATCCTTCGCGCCAACTGGGAATCTCTTCAGACTATGCTGGAGCGGGAAGATATTGCCAACTCTATCAGCACGGATGAAAAGAAAGAATATCAGATGGTCATCGAGACGCTGCAGCAGGATGCGAAAGCCATCCATATGGCGGGTGTGACCCGGCCGGGCGATGCGTTTGCGCTGATCAAAGAACGGTTTGACCGGGAAGTGGGAGAGATGAAAACGGCCCGTACAGAGATCAGCGGAAAACTGTCGAATTTTTTTCACTTTGTGGAAAAAATGTTCGGCGCGGGAAACGAGATGCTGGTGCTGGTGACCGATCTGACCGTGAATTACAACAGCGCCGCTTTCTTAAGCCGCTGCAGCTGTAAAGAGTACGAAAAGTATAATAAAAAATTCCAGATTTATGAGAGGCAGCAGGAGATTGCGGATGCGTTAGAGAAACTGCAGATATAGAAAGGTATGCTGCCGGTGATGTGATGAAAGAAAACTGCGGATGATAAAAGTGCGCATGAAAAGTGTAAGGTAAACCCAAAATGATCGGAGGCAGCGGGAATTTGTCTGAACAATGGAATAATTACAGTTATAAGATGACGGATGAGGGCGTTGTTATCCTGCAGTACCGGCCAGAGGAGGCTTTTGCCCTGCCGGACGGTACTGAGGATGTTATGGGGGAGGATATCGCAATCATACCTTCTTCTATTGAGGGGAGTCCGGTGGTGGAGATCGGGGAGGAGGCTTTCACGGAGCATGGAGCGCTTTTGTCGAAAATCGAGGTGCCTTCCACGGTGAAGCGTATCGGAAAGGGCGCTTTTAAGATGTGTATGAGCCTGATGGAGCTGGTTTTGCACGATGGCCTGGAGGAAATCGGTGCGGAGGCTTTTTATCTGACACCGCTGACGGAGATTGCATTGCCGGATACGATGCGCGTGATGGAAGAACCGTGGGAGATGAGCGCTATTCGGATTCTTGTTTCGCCGGAACATCCCTGCTTTTTTACAGATGGTTTCTGCCTTTACCGAAAAAAGGAAGCGGAGCAGGAACTGCTGGTTGCCTGCCAGCAGGAGGAGCGCACGGTGTATCGTGTGGCGGATGGGACCACGGTGATCGGGGAAAGTGCCTTTGCCGGGAATGAGATGTTGGAGCGGGTTATGCTGCCGGGTTCTGTACACACAATCCGGGCGTCAGCCTTTGAGGAATGCCGGCGTTTAAGGGAAGTTGTTCTGCCGGAAACTGATTTGATGCAGACAGCTTCCAAAGAGAGCATGGTACAGAACCTGTCGGAGGAAATTTTCGGTCTCCGCTGTATCGGAGAGCTTGCTTTTAGTCATTGCATTTGTTTGAAAGAGATTTATCTGCCGTCTACAGTGGAGAAAATCGGGAGATTTGCTTTGTCCGATACCTTTGGCTGGAGCGAGACGCTGATCGGATTGGAAAAAATCACAGTGAGTGCAGCGAACATTCATTTTACGGCGGATGAGAATGCTCTTTTTGAAATCGGAGGTAATAACGATAGATATCTTGTAAAGTATTTTGGCTTAAGCAGCGCTTATCAGATTCCGGCGGATGTAACCCGTATCCTGCCGGGAGCGTTCCGCAGGGCAAAATTCCGCAAATGCCGGATTCCGAAATCTGTGCAGGATGTGGGAAAAGATGCTTTCCGGGAATGCACAGCCTTGGAGGAGCTGGAACTGGAGGAGTCCGGCATGAGGCTCTATGTGCCGCGCCAGCCGGTATATCGTAAAGATGAGATAACAGAATTGTTTTACAGTGCGGAGCGGGAAGAGCGGCTTCAAAGGATGCGGACGGCAGAAGCGCAGGGAGAGCAAAAACCCGGCAGGTGGAGCATTCTGGATTTCCCGGAAAAATGGAGGGATTTTGCGGCATATTATCCGAAACCACGGTACGAGATGGCGGCTCGGCAAGGCTCTGTGATCTGCCGGGAAAATACGATGCGGGAAAAAACAGTAGGTAGACAGGACATGATGCAGGAAGAAACAGCAGGAGGACAGTACACGATGGATTCCGGGAGGAGATTTGTCTATGACTACCGGGGATATGACGCTCTTTTCCCCACATATCTGAGCCTGCCGGAAAAATGCGGAATGGCCTGCTGCCGGCTGAAGTATCCTGTATGCCTTTCAGAGGAAAATGCGGAGGAATATCGTATGTTTGTGGCAGAAAATCTGACGGATATCCTTCGTGATGTATCAAAAACGCAGGATATTGACCACCTCGCCCTCCTGGCGGAACTGGTTTTTTTTACAGAGGATAATATTGGAGCCTGCCTGGATGTGTTTGCGAGGACCGGCGCAACGAAGTGCACAGGATTTTTATTGAACTATTAGGGAGAACATTTTATGGAAAACGAATTTGATTTTTCATTGTAGTCAGAGGATTTGCGGTTGACCTTTGCAGTCACACTCTGCAGTCAGATTGTGATTTTTTCTTTGCATGTTCCGGTTTGTCTGTTATAATGAACGATAAGTAAAAATTCAGGAGGATAATGATATGTTTAAAACACCATCAGCTTGTATTGAGGCCGAACAGGACGCAGTGGCAAAGGTTGTGCTTATGCCGGGAGATCCTCTGCGTGCAAAGTATATCGCGGAGACATATCTGGAGGATGCGGTTTTATTTAATGATGTGAGAAATATGTTCGGGTATACCGGCACTTATAAAGGAAAGAAAATTTCTGTCATGGGAAGCGGCATGGGAATCCCGTCGGCCGTTTTGTACGCGCATGAGCTCTACACCTTTTTCGGGGTAGATGCGATTATCCGTGTGGGTTCCACCGGTGCGCTGCTGGATGATATGGAGTGCAAGGATGTTGTGATCGCGATGGGCGCATGCACCAACTCCAATATGGCGCAGACTTACGGGTTCCCGGGCACGCTGGCTCCGACCGCGGATTTCGATCTTCTCTATGATGCGGTAAATATCAGCAGGGAGCGGGGAACAAAGATCAAAGTCGGAAATGTTTTCAGCACAGATTTGTTTTATAATGCACAGCCGGATGTGCCGACAAAGGCGAGAGACCTCGGTATGCTTTGTGTCGAGATGGAGACAGCCGGACTTTATCTGGAGTCCCTGGCTCAGGGAAAGAAAGCGCTGAGCATTCTCTCCGTCTCCGACCATTTCTTTAAGCCGGAGGCACTTACGGCGCAGGAGATCCGTGAATCGTTCAATGAGATGATGGAGATTGCGCTGGAGACAGCGTGGAGACATGCTTAATAATTTTCACAAAATAATATGTACATAGTATTTTTCGGCGGTTCTCCTGGAACGGTATGTACATAGTATTTCACAACGGTTCTTTGGAACGGTGTGACATGCAGTTTGAAAGGAAGCGAGGCGCAGTGAATGGAAAGCAATCATAATATTCTGGTGACTGGAAACGGATTTGATTTGTATCACGGCAGGAAGACCGGTTATATGGATTTTGTCCGTTGTGTGGAGGATGCTTTTGCGCAGAGTAAAGACCGACGCGACCCGGTGCAGACGAGGTTGACAGAGCTCTGCAATGTGAACGGTTTTTTCCGTCACTTTCATTTTACCATGTCGGAGAATCTGTCCTGGACCTGGTTTGAAGGGGAGATGGATAATATCGTCACGGCGCTGGCTCACTTTCAGGCGGTGATGGCGGAGAATCAGAAGAATCCGGAGTATGACCCTGCTTCCTACAATATCATCGGCGGGCTGTTTTCCTACAATGACCTGCAGATTTTTAAGCATTTTGCGCGGATATTCGAGCAGGTGTATGACGACCCGTCCGGCGGACTTTTCAAGCTGCGCCAGCAGTTTATCACGCCGGAAAAAAGACTGGATGCGGCTGCGCTTGTGGCCGAGGCGCGGCGGGAGCTGGACAGCTTTACGGCGGCGCTGGATCTTTATCTGACGGACTGCCTGGGTGAACCTGTGGGTGTCGGGGAACCGGATATCTGCGAAACGGCAGATGCTGCTGCGGGAAAGAAACAGAATTCTGAGTTAGGCGGAAAAAGGGAACGAAACACAGCGAAGGATGTCTTCGGAGTATGGGGATCGGATGAAATTCGTCCGGACTACGTGATTAATTTTAATTTTACGGATACGGCGGAGCGCTGCGGCGTGCCGGAGGAGCGTGTTTTTTACGCGAAAGGAAAGGCCGGGAGCGAGCCGGTGAATCTTGTTCTGGGAAGCCCGGACCTTGCGGAAGAACCGGCTGACTGGATTTATCTGAGAAACTATTTTCAGAAGCTGATGAAGTTTATCGGGCAGCCGGACCGGGCACAGCTGTACCCGATTGACGAGAGCGGCAGCCCGGTGCCGGTGACGCTTCACTATTTTGGCTATTCATTCCCGGCGGGCGATGCGGAACTGCTCCGTGAGCTCGACACCGCTGCGGCAAAAACAGTCATTTACTGTGTGGACGGGGAGGATTACGCGTACAAACTGATTCGCCTGATCAGGCTGTTCGGAAAGGATGCGGTCATGGAGAAAATATATGACGGCCGGTATTCGTTTAAGATCAGACAGTATTGATGCGGCGCGGATGGACGAATCCTGCGTTGTTTTTGCCGGCCATCCCGAATGAAATGTTAACAGAAATAAAGAAAGAGGAATCCAGATGAGTTTACCGAAAGATCCGGTTATGCTGCTCAGTGTGGTGAACACGCAGCTGAGGGACAGATATCCCTCGCTTTCTGAGCTGGCTGCAGATCATATGACAGATGCAGATGAGATCATAAAGTCTCTGCGCGCAATCGGCTATAGCTACGATGAGGAGAATCATCAGTTCAGATAATAGTTTGACAGGATTCCCTGAACAGGGCAGTTGAATCTGCTTTTGAAAAAGTGAAAAGGAAAGCGATATTTCATGCAGACAGATTTTTCTAAGGTTAAGTGTATCGCATTCGATCTGGACGATACCATGTTGAATCATGAAAAAGAATTATCCGGGTACACAGCGGAAGTGCTCGGGAAAGCCCGGGAGAGTGGGATCGCGCTTGTCCCGGTAAGCGGGCGCGCGTTTGCTTCGTTTCCTGCCGCGATTCGTGAGCTGGAGGGTGTTACATATGCCGTGGTTTCCAACGGAGCTGCGGTTTACGATGCCCGGAAGGGTGAGCGGATTCATCAGTGGCTGTTAAACGCTGCGGATGTCCGGAAAATTATGAGCAGTCTGGGACATCTTTTTATGGAAGGGCAGGTTTCCTATGAAGCGGTTGTGAACGGCGTCGCCCACGCCGCTGCGGATTATGTCAGGGAGCCTTCCCGCTTTGGAATTCCGCGGGATGTGGTTTCTTATATTCAGAAGACACGGCGGCCGGAACGGTTTATGATCGATTTTATCTACGAAAATGCGAAAAATCTGGATGCGCTGGATGTGATATTGAAAGACAGCGGGCTTTTCCGCATGGTGGAGAATACCATTCGCCGCAATGTGGAGCAGATTCATATTACATCGTCCGTTTCTTTCCGGCTGGAGCTCTCCAACGCGGCAGCAGGAAAGACGGCCGGATTGGCGTATGTCCTTGAACAGCTGCAGATTTCGCCGGAGGAGGCCATTGCGTTTGGCGACGGCGAGAACGATGCAGGGATGCTGAAGTCCGTCGGTATCGGAGTGGCGATGAAAAATGCCGTGGAATCCTGCAAAGAGAATGCGGTTTACGTTACGGAATATACTGCGGATGAGGACGGCGTGGCGAAGTTCCTGGCTGAGCGTTTGCTGTAAAAAGTTTCTGTTTATTTTTTAACAAATCTGTTGTATAATAGACCCATCGATTTGATTACAAACGGATTTTATGATCAGGAGGTAAAACCATGAATAATTTATTGCTGGAAGTGGAAGGCCCTATCGCGGTTCTTACGATCAATCGTCCCAAGGCGTTAAATGCTTTAAACAGTGAGACCCTGACGGAGCTGAACCAGGTGCTCGGAGAGATCGAGGCGAATGATGAGATCAAAGTTGTGATTCTGACCGGAGCCGGAGAGAAAGCTTTTGTTGCGGGAGCAGATATCTCTGAGATGGTGAACTTCACCGGTGCGGAGGGACGCGCGTTTGGTATGCGGGCATCGGATCCTTTCTTCAAACTGCAGAATATGCGCCAGGTAACCATCGCAGCGGTGAACGGTTTTGCGCTCGGCGGCGGATGCGAGATTTCCATGGCCTGCGATATCCGTATCGCTTCAGAGAATGCGCTGTTCGGACAGCCCGAGACAGGCCTCGGCATTATCCCGGGATTTGGCGGCACCCAGAGACTGGCTCGTCTGGTCGGCATGGGACGCGCAAAAGAGATGATTTTTGCCTGCACCAATATTGACGCGCAGGAGGCATATCGCATCGGCCTGGTCAACAAGGTGGTTCCCCAGGAGGAGCTGATGGCTGCGGCGAAGAAGCTTGCGGGCAAGATCGCGCGCAACGCCAGCTACGCGGTATCCCTTGCAAAGGCTGCCATTAACAATGGTTACGATATGGACATCAAAAATGCGGTGGAGTACGAGGCGAATCTCTTTGGCCTGACCTGCTCGACGCATGATAAGACCGAGGGTATGACGGCTTTCCTCGAGAAGAGAAAAGAGAAGAACTTCACTGATTTCTGAGAAGTTCAGCCGGGGGTGAATGGTGATAAATCTGAATGCCGGCGCTGTATCGGCCGGTTGAAATAATCGGTACATTGTTATAGTGTGTGTTGGTAACGGTTTCAAAGGGGATGCCGCTTATTCTCTTTGAAACCGTTCTTTTTTTTAGAAAAAATTAAGATAATATACACAGGAATTATATATTTGTGTGCTAATATGAATATAATTTATCTGACGGGAACGCGGGAGCAGGGAAATGCTTCTGCAGGACAGACTGCAGTATTCCTGGTTCTGAATAGTATCAGATTCTGTTGTCGATTTAATCATGTGTATCTTATATAAGAGATAGTAGAAAGGAGCAGCAATATGACGGATATTTTAAAAAAAGAGGATCTGATGGAACTGGCGAACCGGATGATTCATCTTCGATATTCCATGGATTCGAATCACATGGAAAAGGTGTTCCGCGACATATCCATATCCGATTACCTTGTTTTGCAGACATTATCCAGGAAAATGGGCATTCATCAGCCGGAGGCGAGGGTTTATCTGAGCGAGATCGCAAAAG
The DNA here is from genome assembly GCA_021203005.1 of Clostridiales bacterium. Classification (GTDB taxonomy): domain Bacteria; phylum Bacillota; class Clostridia; order Lachnospirales; family Lachnospiraceae; genus Eubacterium_I. The sequence goes on from JAJQCB010000037.1 coordinate 21,842, forward strand.
AACTGGATATTCCGATTAACCGGGTTTCCAGGATGGTGCAGAATCTGCAGAATAAGGGATATGTGTACTGGGAACATGACCCGCAGGGGACTTATATTTATATGTCAGAGACCGGTGTTGAGGCGATGGAGAATCAGCAGAAAATTCTGCGCAGGTTCTTTGGAAATGTGATTGAGCGGCTGGGACGGGATCAGTTTGTCGAGATCCTGGATATGATGTATCAGCTGGAGCTGGTCATAGAAGCGGAGGCTGAGAAGCTGTCAGATGAAAATCCAGATGGCATATCCTGATCGGATAAACCGGAATAGAAATACCGGCAACGGAGATTTGGATTGGCAGGGCGCAGGAGCAGCCCGGGACTCATAAAAGGCGAGTCCCGGTGTATGATTCGGTTAATGAGGAGTGCTCTTTACCGAATCGCAGCATGTGCCTGTCTGGTATAAGCTGATTTAATCGTTGTGATAAAGTCTATACGGTGCGGTGTTTTGCCACGCTCAGTTCATTAAATACTTTTTGTTTCAGAGCGTAGAGCTTGTCTGAGAGATCTACATACACTTTTGCAGGATTTACAAAGCGCATATTTTCATCCCAGAGCGTCTGCTTTTCTTTGCTGCAGATGGACTGGATTTCCAGTACGGTGGGAGAGGTGTAGACGCATTTCCCCTCGTCAAAAATTAATTCAAGCAGCCTGCGCATGGTATAAGTGCCGCCGTGGATGCGGGTTCGTTTCCAGGTTTCCACCGGGTCGAATAAAACCATGTCTTCGGTTTCGTCAAAGACTTCGTCCGTCAGGCAGATCAGATCCGCGCGGATTTTGCCGGTTTCGTTGTCGTAAATCCGGTAGATTTCTTTATTCCCGGGGTTTGTGACTTTTTCCGTGTTTTCCGAGAGCTTGATCTTCGGGACAAAATTACCGTCCTCATCCCGGATGGCGGCCAGCTTGTATACGCCGCCGAACGCGGGCCAGTCCCTGGAAGTGATCAGGCTGGTGCCGACACCCCAGGAGGTAATCAGTGCGCCCTGGCTTTTCAGTGTCTCGATCAGGTACTCGTCCAGATCGTTGGAGGCGGAGATTACCGCGTCCGGGAATCCCGCCGCATCCAGCATCTTTCTCGCTTTTTTGGAGAGATAAGCCAGGTCTCCGCTGTCCATGCGGATGCCGTAGTTGGTAAGTGCGACGCCGGAATCCCGCATTTCCTGAAATACCCGGATGGCGTTGGGAATTCCGGATTTCAGCGTGTCGTATGTATCGACAAGCAGGATACAGGCGTTCGGGTAAAGCTGCGCGTAAGTTTTAAATGCAGTATATTCGTCGGCAAAGCTCATAATCCAGCTGTGCGCGTGTGTGCCTTTGACGGGGATGTTAAACGTCTGTCCGGCCAGCACGTTGGAGGTGCCGTTGCAGCCGCCGATCACTGCGGCGCGCGCGCCGAGAATGCCGGAATCGGGACCCTGTGCCCGCCTGAGGCCGAATTCCATGACACCGTCCCCCTTTGCCGCATAACAGACGCGGGAAGCCTTTGTGGCGATCAGACTCTGGTGGTTGATAATATTTAAAATGGCGGTTTCCACGAGCTGCGCTTCCATGATAGGAGCGATTACTTTTACGATGGGCTCCCTGGGGAATACTACCGTGCCCTCCGGAACCGCATAGATGCTGCCGGAAAAACGGAATGTGCTTAAGTATTTCAGAAAATCCTCGTCAAACATGTGCAGACTTTCCAGATAGCGGATGTCGTCTGTGGTAAACTGCAGATTTTTGATGTATTCGATCACCTGGTCCAGACCGCAGGCGATGGCATAACCGCCGCCGGAAGGATTTTCCCGGTAAAATGCGTCAAATACAACGATGTCATGGTTGCCTGTCTGAAAGTATCCCTGCATCATGGTGATCTCATACAGATCGGTCAGCAGTGTCAGGTTTTGTGATCTCATATTCTTGTCGTTCCTTTCTCTTTTCCCGGCGGATTGGCACTTCCCGCACGCAGTTCGTCTGAGAAAATTGTTTTCTGAGTCATTATATTTTCAGTATTATACTCTCTTTTTTTGGTTTGGTAAAGAAAAGTTTACAGAGTAACCGGAAGAAACCTGCCCTTCCCGGCCGCGAATTTGTTTCATGAGTGAAAAAAGGCGGCGCTCCGGTCTTTTTTTATAAAGACGGCATAGGATAGAGTAAATGCAGTGATTGCGAGGATTTTATATGCAGGAGTATGATTCTGAGTTACAGCGTGATCATGTGATTCGCCCGGAGATGTACGCACGGCAGAGCACATACGGGAAACCGGAAGGGATAGGGCATCAGGACCGCCGGTGCAGTTGTGAATTGCTGGGACAGGATACACCGGACCGCGGCGGGCTGCGCATTGACGTCACCTCAACGATTGCGATTCACCCGGTCAGCAATGCCATCGTGCGGATTTACAACGGAACAAGTCTTGTGGAGGAAATCCGGACAGATTCTTCCGGGCAGAGCGGTGAACTGACGCTGGAGGCGCCGCCCCGGGAATATTCCATGGAACCGGAACAGCCGCAGCCGTTTTCCAAATATCGTGTGCAGGTGGAGGCGGACGGGTACCGGCCGGTGGAAGTGGCGGATGTGGAGGTGTTCCCGGAAGAGCTTTCCATCCAGCCGGTGGTGATGGAGCCGCTGGAGACTTCCCAGACGGAAGGCGGGGAAAATATTGTCGTGCCGCCTAACACGCTCTGGGGTGATTATCCGCCTAAAATCGCGGAGAATGAGATCCAGCCGGTAAACGAGAGCGGGGAGATTGTGCTGAGCCGTGTGGTGATTCCGGAGTATGTGGTAGTGCACGACGGGGCGCCGTCGGATGCCACGGCGAAGGATTATTATGTCCGTTATCGGGATTATATTAAAAATGTGGCTTCCGGCGAGATTTATTCTACCTGGCCGGATGCGACGCTGCGGGCGAACATACTGGCCATTATGTCTTTTACGATGAACCGTGTTTACACAGAGTTCTACAGGAATAAAGGATATGATTTTACCGTGACCAGCTCGACGGCTTACGATCAGAAGTGGTCCTACGGCCGGACCATTTTCTATAATATTTCCCAGATTGTGGATGAGATGTTCAACAATTATCTTTCCCGCCCCAATGTCATTCAGCCGATCCTGACCCAGTACTGCGACGGGCAGCAGGTGTCCTGCCCGAACTGGCTTTCCCAGTGGGGTTCCAAATATCTGGGCGATCAGGGATATCGCGCGATTGAGATTCTGCGCTATTACTATGGCAGTGATATGTATATCAATTCCGCGGAGGAAATATCCGGTATCCCTGCCTCCTGGCCGGGCGAAAACCTCACTGTGGGTTCTACGGGGAACAAAGTTCGTCAGATGCAGGAGCAGCTTGCAGTGATCGCACGCTCTTATCCGGCTATTCCTTCTGTTTCCGCCGATGGTATCTATGGAGACAGGACCCGGCAGGCGGTGGAGGCATTTCAGAAGATCTTTGACCTGCCGGTGACGGGAATTGTGGATTATCCGACCTGGTATAAGATATCGCAGATCTATGTGGGCGTGTCCCGCATTGCGGAACTGAATTGACAAAGTATTGAAAACAGACAGTTTTTATGTTATTCTTTTTCATTATATGGAAAGGAAAACAAGAGATGTGTGGTATTGTTGGATATATAGGCGATAAGCAGGCGGCTCCTATTCTTCTGGACGGCCTGGCGAAGCTGGAATATCGCGGTTACGATTCCGCGGGTCTGGCTGTCCGCGACGGGAACCGGGATATTGAGGTCGTGAAGGCAAAAGGGCGCCTGAAAAAACTTGCGGAAAAGACGGATGACGGCCGTGCCATGGCCGGATGCTGCGGTATCGGCCATACCCGGTGGGCGACACACGGGGAGCCTTCGGAGATCAATGCGCATCCGCACAGCAGTGAGAGCGGGATTGGCGATGCGCCGGCGGTGGCAGGTGTTCACAACGGTATTATTGAGAATTTCCAGGAACTGAAGGATAAGCTGACGCGCAAGGGATATAGTTTTTATTCCCAGACAGACACGGAAGTGGCGATCAAGCTGGTAGATTACTACTATATTAAGTACAAAGTGGGTCCGATCGACGCGCTGGCCAAGACCATGGTCCGCGTGCGCGGTTCTTATGCGCTGGCGGTCATGTTTAAGGAGCATCCGGATGAGATCTGGGTAGCAAGAAAGGACAGCCCGATGATTCTCGGCGTGAAGGAGGGCGAGTCCTTTGTTGCGTCTGATGTACCAGCTATCTTAAGCTATGTGAGAAATGTCTATTATATCGGGAATCTGGAGATTGCCTGTCTGAAAGCCGGTGAGGTTCATTTTTACAATATAGACGGCGACGAGATTCAGAAAGACCTGGTAGAGATTCACTGGGATGCCCAGGCGGCCGAAAAAGGCGGATATGAGCATTTCATGATGAAAGAGATCCATGAGCAGCCAAAGGCGGTGGAGGATACGCTCCGGTCCGCTTTGAAGGATGTGGAAGGCAGACAGGTCATTGATCTCGGGGAAGCCGGGCTGGCAGCGGATGAGATTCGGAACTGTTCCCAGATATATATGGTTGCCTGCGGATCCGCCTGGCATGTGGCCATGGCAGCGCAATATATTTTTGAAGATCTTGCTCAGATTCCGGTACGCGTGGATCTGGCGTCGGAGTTCCGCTACCGGAAGCCGCTCCTGAATCCGGACGGCCTGGTTATCGTGATTTCCCAGTCGGGAGAGACTGCCGATAGCCTTGCTGCATTGCGGGAGGCAAAAGCCCGCGGGGTGAAGACGCTGGCGATTGTCAATGTGGTCGGGTCCTCCATTGCCCGCGAAGCGGATCATGTTTTTTATACTCTGGCAGGACCGGAAATCGCTGTCGCTACGACGAAAGCGTACAGTACGCAATTGATTGCGGCTTATCTGATGGCCATGGATTTCGGACATGTGAGAGGAACGCTGGCGGACGAGGAATATGCAAGGCTGCTTGCAGAGCTTCAGACGATTCCGGACAAAATCCGTCAGATTCTCTCTGAGAAAGAACGGCTTCAGTGGTTTGCCTCCAAGTTTTCCAATGCGAGGGATATTTTCTTTATCGGACGCGGACTGGATTACGCCATCAGTCTGGAGGGAAGCCTGAAGATGAAGGAGATCTCCTACATTCACTCGGAGGCATATGCGGCGGGTGAGTTAAAGCATGGCACCATCAGCCTGATCGAGGACGGCATCCTGGTGATCGGTGTCCTGACACAGGACGATCTCTATGAAAAGACCGTCAGCAACATGGTGGAGTGTAAAGCCCGGGGTGCCTACCTGATGGGATTGACCAGTTACGGTCATTATGTGATTGAGGATACAGCGGACTTTACCGTGTATATTCCACGGACAGACTCTCATTTCGAGGCGAGCCTTGCGGTGATTCCGCTGCAGCTGCTGGGGTATTATACCAGCGTGGCCCGCGGACTTGATGTAGATAAGCCGAGAAACCTCGCCAAAAGCGTGACGGTGGAATAGCAGTGTTAATGTTCACGCGATACCCGGGACAATATAGCAGATGCGTCAGGCTTGCCTGTAAGCAGATGCTATGTTGTACGGGGATCTGCGGAGCAGATGGCCGTCCACCGTCATAAGCAATCATAGCTCCGTGAGGAGCGGAGAAGCATGCACATAGAGCATGCGGATTGCGCATGACGGCGGAGGGTATCGCATGGACAAAATATAGAATGATAAAAAAGAAAGAAACAGGAGGAATAGAAAATGGCAAGCAGTTGTGATGGATGCGCAAGCGCAGGTAACTGCCCTTCGCAGGAAAACGGCGGGTGTTCCGAGGAACCCCAGAGCATGTTGGAAGCATTAAATGAATATTCGTCAGTGAAAAAGGTGATCGGTGTCGTCAGCGGAAAAGGCGGCGTCGGCAAATCCTTTGTGACGGCATCTCTGGCATCCGCCATGAGAAAGCAGGGTTATACCGTAGGAATACTGGACGCAGATATTACCGGACCGTCCATTCCGAAAATGTACGGAATTCATGGCCCGGCCATGGGCAACGAGATGGGTGTCTGTCCCATTGAGTCGGAGGATGGCATCAAAATCATGTCTGTCAATCTGCTCATGGATGACGAGGAAGCACCGGTGGTATGGAGAGGTCCGATCATCGCCGGGACCGTCAAACAGTTCTGGACGGATGTGGTCTGGGGCGATCTGGATTACCTCTTTGTGGACATGCCTCCGGGAACCGGCGACGTGCCGCTGACCGTCTTCCAGTCACTGCCGGTAGATGGGATTGTGATCGTTACATCCCCGCAGGAGCTGGTGCAGCTGATCGTGAAGAAAGCATATAATATGGCCGGTATGATGGACATCCCTGTCCTCGGCATTGTAGAAAACTACAGCTATCTGGTTTGCCCGGACTGCGGAAAGCAGATTAAAATTTTCGGCGAGAGCCATATCGACGAGGTCGCCGGGGAGATGGGACTGGAAGTTCTTGGGAAAATGCCGCTGGATCCGGCCTATGCCGAGCTGGCCGACGCAGGCTTGTTTTACAAGGCAGACAATATCTATCTGGATAAGGCAACAAAACTGATTGAACAATTGTAGTTATGATATTAATGAAACTGTTTTAAAGGCATTCGTTATGTCGGGACGGTCTCTCCCGTATCCGTCTGTAGATTAGCCAAGGAGGATACCGTGAAAGCCTGGGAATCCAACATCCGGCGCGTCGTCCCTTACACACCGGGCGAACAGCCGGATAAAACGAAAATGATCAAACTGAATACCAACGAGAACCCTTACCCGCCCGCGCCCGGCGTAGCCGGTGCGCTGCGGGAACTGGCGGCTGACCGTCTGCGCCTCTATCCCGACCCGACTGCGGGAGTGTTGGTGGACGCCATCGCAGCGGAGATGGGGCTTGCACCGGAGCAGGTCTTTGTGGGCGTGGGTTCGGACGATGTCCTGGCCATGTGCTTTCTGACCTTTTTTAACAGCGGGAAGCCGATCCTCTTCCCGGATATTACATACTCTTTCTATGATGTCTGGGCGGATGTGTTCCGTATCCCCTATGAGACGCAGCCGCTGAATGAGCGGTTTGATATCGTGCCGGAGGATTATTATAAGGAAAACGGCGGTGTGATTTTCCCGAACCCCAACGCGCCCACCGGTGTGGAGTGTCCGCAGGAGGATATCGAGGATATTCTCCGCCATAATCCGGATGTCATCGTGATCGTCGATGAGGCTTATGTGGACTTTGGCGCCAGGTCGGCATTGCCCCTTTTGGAAAAATATGATAACCTTATCGTAGTCCAGACATTTTCCAAGTCCCGGTCACTGGCCGGCATGCGCATTGGTTATGCCATGGCGAGCCCGGAGCTGATCCGTTACCTGAATGATGTGAAGTATTCGTTTAATTCGTACACGATGGATCAGACGGCTCTGGCGGCAGGAGTGGCTTCTCTGGCGGATCGGCAGTATTTTGAAAATACCACGCGGAGAATCATTGCGACCCGGGAGCGGACAAAAGAGCGCCTGCACGCGCTTGGATTTTCATTCCGCGATTCCCGGAGCAATTTTATCTTCGCCACCCATAAGAACTGCCCGGCGAAGGAATTGTTTGCCGCGCTGCGCAAGCAGGATATTTATGTGAGGTATTTTGATAAACCCCGCATTGATAACTACCTGCGGATTACCATCGGGACGGATGAGGAGATGGATGTTTTCCTTGATTTCCTGGAGCGATATCTGGCGGATAGAAAGCACAATGATTGTATGACTCGAAATTAAGGAGGAGCATTGGATGGAGAGTCTTGTAACATGGTTTGTAAACAGCCCTCTGGGACAGCATGTATCCCGGGAAGTGATGGTGTTTATTATTTCCCTCTTTCCGATACTGGAGCTGCGCGGAGGTATTCTGGCAGCGAGCCTGCTGGATATCACGATGTGGAAGGGAATCCTGATCAGCGCCATCGGCAACTTTATCCCGATTCCGTTTATTTTGCTTTTTATCAAAAAGATATTTGCCTTTCTGCGGCGGTTCCGTCTGTTCCGGCCGCTGGTTGACCGGCTGGAGAACCGTGCAATGAAAAAAAGGGGACAGGTGGAAAAATATGAGTTCTGGGGGCTGGTGCTTTTTGTGGGTATCCCGCTTCCGGTGACCGGAGCGTGGACAGGGTCTCTGGTCGCCGCGCTGCTGAATATGGATATTAAAAAATCTATTCTGGCGGAACTGCTGGGAATCTGTATGGCTGCGGTGATCATGACGATCATCTCTTACGGTATTATCGGCAGTATTATCCGGTAAGGAACTGAGAATCGGGCAGGAGGCGTTTTTGGGCTCATGCCCGCCGCGTGGGGTGCGGGCAGCAAAGATGTCATGTTTCGTAAGCACCCCTGCGCATAAAAAAGGAGGAGGACAATCAGATGAAAGAGAAAATGGTAAAACTCTATGGACACAGAGGCAACCGGGTTGCTCTGCATGTAATCCCCGGGCATTTTGCCACGAGCCATTCCCATATCAATTTTTACATTGATATCACCAGTCTGAAGACCCGTGTGAACGAGGCGGAGCAGGTGGCGAAAGTGCTTGTGTCAGATTACGCGAGGAACACAACTGTTGTAGACACCATCGTCTGCATGGACGGAACGGAAATGATCGGAGCGTTCCTGGCAAAGGAATTTGAAACCCGGGGATTTTACAACCGGAACCTGCATGACACGATCTATGTAGTCACACCGGAATATAACTCCAATAACCAGATTATCTTCCGGGACAACAATACGATGGCGATCGAGGGGAAGAATGTGATTCTGCTTCTGGCGTCGACGACCACCGGCCTGACCATCCGCCGCGCTGTTGAGTGCATTCACTACTATGGCGGTACGCTGCAGGGGATTTCCTCTATATTCAGTACGGTGAATAAGGTGGACGGTATGGAAGTGAAGTCTGTCTTTAACGAGGAGGATGTGCCGGGATATGCGGCTTATGCCAGAGTGGACTGCCCGTTCTGCCAGAAAGGGATGAAGATTGAGGCTATGGTCAACGGCTTCGGATATTCTGTATTATAACGAACAAAAGAAAACACCGGGCGGTGTGGGAATGCTTGCCTGGTGTTTTCTTTTTGCGAAATGAAAGACAAAAAGCCGTCCGGTTCCGGGAACCCGGAATGAGAAATGGAGGCTTCAGAAGTGTGCCAGATTACAATTCAAGACAAGTCATATTTTAATAGAAAGGATACTGTATGGCAATGAACTATAGTACCCAATCTGAATCACTGATGAATCAGGTGGTCCTTAAACTGATCGAAAAGAATATCTCAATCTCGACGATGGAGAGCTGCACATCCGGTCTTCTTGCTTCCGCAATCACAGACACAGAGGGCGCTTCTGCGATATTTAAGGGGGCTTTTGTTACCTATTCCAATGAAGCCAAGGTACGGCAGGGCGTTCCGGAATCGCTGATTGAGCGCTGCGGCGTGTATTCACTTCCTGTCGCGGAGGCGATGGCGGAAGCCTGCAGGGAGGTATATGGAGCTGAGTTGGGCGTGGGCGTTACCGGCACGACAGGGAATCCTGACCCGGCGAACGGGGATAGTGTACCGGGAGAAATTTACTATGCCATTTTGTGGAAAGAGAAAAAATGCCTGCGCAGGCTGCAGCTGGAGACGGCAGAGCTGTCACGTCATGAAATCAAAGAGAATATTGTGTCTCAGATTGTGCAGTCCCTGGTGGAGTTCCTGGGGATTTAGAATAAGGTGCGTGAGGTAGGCTCTTTCAGTGCTATTTTGTCTGTCGTGAGCGGGTTGTTTCTTAGCTGGGACAAACTGTAATCCGCTTTTTGCATTACTGTTTTTCGACATTTTAAATCGGTCTGACGGTTTTGTGAAAAATGACAACAATTCCTGCGAAAAGAGATGGAGAGCGTGTTTTGTTTTAATGCATATTGTACATTTGACAAGAAAATATAAAAAAATTATAATAAACTTATACAAAAATGTGCACAAGCTTATTTTTTTGTGTTATAATAGCTTCATATTTCGGTAGTGTCAAGTAATCTATGAAAAAAAACGAGTTTGAAAAAAGGCTCGAATGAA
>JAJQCB010000122.1 GCA_021203005.1 Clostridiales bacterium
GGAGCGGGATCATGCTTTGCGCCCTTGGCAACCGGACACATCATCTGTACTTCTTTGGTGTAAATCATGGTATGACTCCTTTCCATAAAACCTTATTGTTATTTTTTTAACGCCTAACCTATTTTGCCACAAAAATGCAATTTCGTAAAGAGCATTTATTGATTTTCTTGGACGGGCTAATATTCTTAAAAACTGACTCTTACATTCTCTTAACAATATCTCCCTGCTTTTTATAGATTGCTCCCGCAGGAATGACCCCGCGCACGGAGGACAGCGGATACACACTGCTTCCGGCGCCGATGACCGTTCCGGGATTTAATACGGAATTGCATCCCACCTCCACGTTATTGCCAAGCATGGCGCCGAATTTCTTTCTCCCGGTCGCAATCTCTTCCTGTCCGTCACGCACCACCACCAGTGTTTTATCGGACTTCACATTGGAGGTAATGGAGCCCGCTCCCATATGCGCCTTGTATCCGAGAATAGAATCTCCCACATAGTTATAGTGAGGAACCTGAACCTTATTAAAAAGGATTACATTTTTCAATTCCGTGGAATTGCCGACCACGGCTCCTTTTCCTACAATGGCACTGCCGCGGATGAACGCACAGTGTCGGACTTCCGCTTCCTCATCGATGATCAGCGGGCTGCCAAGAAATGCGGTGGGCGCTACTTTCGCGCTCTTCGCCACCCAGACATTTTCGCCCCTCTTTTCATAGCGCTCCGGGTCTAGAGTCCCGCCCAGTTTTATAATGTAATCCGAAAGTCCCGCCAGAAGCTCCCAGGGATACTCGGCGGTCGCCATGTAATCCGCAGCGATTGTTTCCTTTAAATCATACAGGTTCTGAATTTTGCACTGTTCCATCTTAACCTCCACTCAGCCGCATTTTTTAGTTGGCGGCATATTTTATTCCCACATTTTGAGAGTGTTTGAAACCAAATCAGCAACAATCCCGCGTTTGGTTCTGAATAATCCCTCATTTCCAAAGCTGATATCTGCTGTCCCGTCTGAAATCTCTGACGACAGCTGATTTCTTTGTCACGCAACAGGCTTCTTTTTCTTCCCGCCTTTCCCGGAAGCAGCCTTCCCGCCTCTCCCCGGAGCCGGCTTCTTATAAAATTTTGCATCTTCCTCAAATGCCGCCCGCAGCTGGTTCTGGTTGTTGAGACGCATGACGCCGCTGGTCCGCCTCTCAATAAAGCCATCCAGCTTTTCCATATATTCCTCCGGCGTCACTGTACCCTCAGCCACATAATTTAAACCTTTTTCCCAGCTGGCTGTGAGTTCCGGGTTCAGCAGCGACCGTATGGAAGCTCCTACTACATCATAAATCATCTCTCCCAGCAGCGTAGGTGTGATAATCTGTGTTTTTTTATTCAGAGCAAGATATTTATTGCCAACCAGCTTCTTTAAAATCTCCGCCCGGGTAGCGCTGGTGCCGATACCGCAGCTCTTAATCTGGGCGCGCAGCTCCTCATCCTCAATCAGCTGTCCCGCGTTTTCCATAGCCAGAATCATGGAACCGGAGTTGTAACGCTTCGGCGGGGAGGTTTCCCCCTCCTTAATGGAATATCCTTTCACCGGCAGGCGCATGCCTTTTCTGATTTTTGACACGCGCTCCAGAAGACCGGCATCGTTATTTTCTGTCACACCCTCTGCAAGCTTAGGCGCAGGAAAAACCCTGTCCGCGCTTCCGGTTTTTTCTTTTACAGAAGCCTGTGCCTCCGGTACGACTGTATTTTTCTGCACGCCGACATCTTTTTTCCGGAAAGAATACTGCATCACCCGCAGATACCCCTCCTCCGCCAGAGTCTTAAAATTAGAGAAAAACCGTTCCTTCTCCATTCCCATCGTCAGGCTGACTTTCTGATAAACAGCCGGTTCCATGAAAATCGCGAGAAAACGGCGGACAATCACCTCATATACTTTAGCTGAGAGAGGATTGATTCCTTTCATCGCCCCGAATCCCTGACCGGTCGGAATGATCGCGTAGTGGTCGGTGACCAGTTTGTCATTGGTGTAACGGGTCTTTGCAATATTTTTATAGGTTCCTTTCGCCAGAATTTCCTCCGCAAATCCCCTGACAGCTCCGATCTGGCGCAGTCCGGATATATTCTTCTGAATCTCTTTCGCCACCGCAGTGGTCAGCACACGGGCGTCCGTACGAGGGTAGGTGACCAGCTTTTTCTCATAGAGCTCCTGGACTACCTTCAGCGTCTCATCGGGGCTGATACGGAAAAGTTTCGTGCACTCGTTCTGCAGCTCCGCCAGATTGTATAACAGCGGAGGATTTTTCTTTTCCTTTTTTCGCTCCAAAGAGATGACCTCCGCCTCCTGCGGCTCGATCCGGCGCAGCTCCTCTATGAACTGCGAAGCATCCTCTTTTCTGCGAAACCCGTTCTCCTTATAAAGCTTTGGATGGCCGTATGCAGAAAAATCCGCTTTCGGCTCCTGTTTCCCGGATTTTTGCGCTGCGTCAGCAGCCGGCATCCGTCCGGTATCATACCGCGAACCGGGTGTCACCCTCCATTCGCCCTCAATCTCCATTCCTCCGAGATCCACTTTATCGAACACACGGTAAAACGGCGTCTTTACAAAGGCACGAATCTCTCGCTCTCTGCGCACCACCATACCCAGGACGCAGGTCATCACGCGCCCGACGGAGACGACCACATACTTCTGATTGAGAAAAGAGGCCATCGCATTTCCGTACTTTAAGGTAAGCAGGCGAGAAAAATTAATTCCCATCAGATAGTCTTCTTTTGCGCGCAGATAGGCCGACGCGGAGAGATTGTCATAAGCGGACCAGTCTTTTGCCTCCCGGATACCGCGCAGAATCTCCTCCTCCGTCTGGGAGTCGATCCATACGCGCTTTCTCGTCTTGCCATCCACTTTCGCCATCTGGTCAACCAGGCGGTAGATATACTCTCCCTCCCGCCCGGAATCCGTACAGATATAAATGACCTCTACGTCCGGACGGTTAAGCAGGCGCGAGACGATCTCAAACTGCTTTTTCACACCGGGGATTACTTCATATTTAAACTCCTCAGGAAGAAACGGAAGCGTGGAAAGGCTCCACTTCTTATACTTCATATCGTATGCTTCCGGGTAGCTCATGGTCACCAGATGCCCTACGCACCAGGTTACCACCGCGTGCTCTGACTCCTGGTAACCGTCAAAAGATCGCATATCCTCTTTCAATGCCCGCCCAAACTCCCGGGCCACGCTCGGTTTCTCTGCAATAAACAGGTATTTTGACATACTTCACCTATTTCTATTTAGAATTGAAAACCCTGGTATCATCATACATATTTCTTCATGATAGCCTGCATTTCATCCCACTTCGCCTCCATGTCGGCCACCAGCTTAAACTGGGTCCGGCAACGGTCCAGATTGTGATTTTCCCTGTGGATTTTAAAGTAGGTGTCGCCCTGCAGATAGTCCGTCAGGAAACGCATCCCGCACTCGTAGGTCATCACCTTAGCGCCCATGGGCATCAGCGCGATTTCCTCCTGCGTCAGCCGGTTGCCGCAGCCTTCCATATATCCCCTGACGTAAATCTCAAACAATTCCATACTGCAGGAAACTTTTGAAAGATCCGATTCATCCTCCGCTCCTGTGCTCGCGCCAAAACGGATGGAATCCCCAAAATCATTCATAGCCAGACCGGGCATCACGGTATCCAGATCAATCACACAGATTCCCTTCCCCGTCCGATTGTCGATCATGATATTGTTCAGCTTTGTGTCATTGTGCGTCACGCGCAGAGGAAGCTCGCCGCGGGCAAGCCGGTCTGAAAAATAATCGGCGATATCCTCCCGTTCCCGCACAAAACGAATCTCATCGCGGACAAACTGCGCCCGCCCCATGACATCCTCCTCCACAGCCTTCTGGAATACGGCAAACCGGGCCTTGGTATCATGAAACCCCGGTATCGTCTCGTGCAGAGTCTCAGCCGGATAATCTGCCAGCAGGCTCTGAAATTTTCCGAAAGCGACCGCACTCTCATAAAAATCTTTCGGACTCTCCACCTGATCATAGCAGGATGCATCTGTGATAAAACGATAGGATCTCCAGTACTCTCCATTTTCATCGACATAATACGGCTTTCCGTCGATCGATGGTATCACATTGAGCGTCTCCCGTTCCGGATCTCCCCCGTTTTCCTCTATGCGGCGGCGCAGAAAAGAAGTCACGCCCATAACATTTTCCATCAGTTCCACCGGATTTGCGAAAATCTCCCGGTTCATTCTCTGCAGAATGATTTTGTACATCTCTCCCCCCGACGGTATAAAAGTCAGAAGATATGTATCGTTAATATGGCCGCTGCCATAAGGACGCAGATCTGAAAGCACGCCCTCAAAAGAAAAATTGCGGAGCACATCCTCCGGCGGAGTATTCTTTTTCATCTCATTCCTCCATATGTCCCCCAGATCATTTTATGGAATCTCCCCGCACATGGGCAGATAAATACAATAATCTTTTGTTATCAATATCCATGGCAGATTTACTTCACAGTTGGACGGACAGACATTATCACTATATTAGTATGAAAATGCGCGTTCTGTCAACGCAAACCGTTTTTTATTTTCGTTTTTATTTTGCGTAAATTTTTAAAATAGTTCTTGCATTCCTTCTTCTCTTCTGATAGAACCTGACTTCCGTCGTTTCTCTAAAAACATGGTACTCAAGTGCCCAGCAACATG
>JAJQCB010000065.1 GCA_021203005.1 Clostridiales bacterium
CGATAAATACCTGCCCTTCTTTCATATCACAGGCATCCGGAATCGGATTTTCATACTGTTCCATCAGGTCTTTATAACAGGCAATCCGGATGGCGGTTATCCTGCATTTTTTCATATGGCCCTATCCTCCCGCTCAAGACATATGCTCCTGAATGCTGCCGTCCGGCCGCACATAGTTTTCCCATCCGTGTCTACCATTTACATATGAAATCATCTGATGCAATTCACTTTGGTTCCGTTTGTTCCTGTAAGGACTTATGATAAACATGGAAATCCAAATTATAAAATAACCCTTCAAATTTGTTCTCATGCTCACTGAAATCCAATACAACGTCGGTTTTCTTGATGGATTCCACCACAGTGCTTTGAAGTTCATATAAATCCAATTCTTCCAACAGTTCTGTTTCATCCGGACATACTGCTTTCGCTGCCTGATACATGGTCAGATTTGATCCATTTGGCAGGTCAAGAATGTATTCTATGGTTTTGTCAGCTATCGTTTTAACAATTTGCTTCATAGGTCACCTCATGTATTTGATAATCTGCGTTCTCAAATCTTATTTCCACCACCATGCTTTCCCTGTGTCACAATAAAGAGTGCCACGCTGCCCACTGTTCCCGCCGCGCTCAAAACCTTTCTGATATTCGTACTGCGTTCCCGCCTGCAATGATCACACAATTTATTCTTGTTTGTACTAACCAGTTCACACCCACATTTCTTACAGTACCGGATTTCTTTTTCGCCGTTTTTAGTCATCCAACTCACCTCCCACCAACTTTGTCGTCAACAAATTACACACCGAATCATCTATTTTGCCGGTAGAATCAAATGTCGTTATTTTTGCGGCAATGTCAGAAAATTCATTCACAATATCAATTCTCTTCTGAGATGAATTCTCATTCAATAATAAAAGTGTATCTCGTTCATTGAGTTTATTTTCTTCAATAAATAATTTGAATTCCTCCAGGCATTCCTTGCAAGGTTCATATTCTCCAAGCATGGCATAACCCTCGCACTCAATCTGAACAGCGTTTGTAATATAAACCAGATCTTGAAAAGCATCTATTGCTTTTCTGCTGATGTCCTTTTCCCCTTTGAGATCGAACAGCATCTGCAAATCAGATTTTTGAGCATGTCCTTTGATTTGAAATATATTCTGCGAGAAATTGCGCATGAGAACCCTTTTAGCATCTGTAGCACTGCGAACAGCTTCCATCATAAACACTTCTCTCAATCTGGCGTCCTGGATACGTCTCGCCTGCATCAGTTGATCTCTTGCACTTTCCCCCATTGCAATGCGGTCGTTCTGTAATTCAACGTGGATTTCTCTGATAGCCTCACCAACGTCTTCCATATTAACACGGATCTACACCATCGCCGCATTTGTGGAAAGATTATTGAGAGACTGCAGCAAATTTGGGCTCAGCACCTTATCTTCAAGTCTGACTTGTTTCACAATTCCCTCTGCATCTCTGATAGTCGGTAAAATTTCCCCCTGCTTATCAATGGTAAATCGATAAATCCCTTTATCTATTAAATCCCTGATATATGAGTCCATCTTTGCAATCATAATATGATCTCTACCCGCCATTGCACTGATTACCTCTGCAATAGCAGGCAGCTCCGTCTGGATTATTTCCCATTTCCCAAAATACATGACCAGACTTTTGTTGTCCTCGTAAGATATGATGCCCGGATTACTCCGGTTCGGATTCCATTCTTCAACGTCATATTCAAAAACCGGTATGACCTCATACTTATCCTGTTCACTTATCGGGCGCTTCGGATCTGCACTGCGGAAACCACAATGAGGGCACGTTGTAGCCTTGTCTGATATTTTTGAGCCACATTCCGGGCATAAAATTCTGCTCATTTCCTCATTACCTCATATTCATATTTATTCTAGACATAATAGTCACAATATTAAACAACCGCGCCATTCCCTATATTACAATCCCCCACGCTCAATACACTGCGCTTTTAATGGGTCTCGCACCATTTTTTCAGTTCTGATTTCAGCATCTCATATCGCTGCCGTTTTTCTTCCTTCGCAAAATGTATCTCCCGGTATTGTTCCGGATTGTTTTCATACACAAGATCTTTTGCTTCATCGCCAAACTGCTCGCTGGTCAGATCAAAACAGCAGTCACCTACCACATTATAACAGTGGTAATTCCCACCCGGACGCAGGATGCCGTACACCTTTCCTCCGAAAATATCCTGTGTCAAAAATGCCGTGATTGAACACTGCCCCAGCGTCTTATTTTTCATACTCCACTCATCACGTAATCTGGGCGCACAGGTATCTGCACACCAGATATCAGAAAGGATGTCATATAACGCGGTCGGAGAAGAGATACTTCTATATTCCGCTGAGATTGGTTGGGCGTTTGCAGTTTCCCATCCATAAAAATTGTAACTTTTTTTCACCATATAGCAACCAGCTTCCTCTCTGCATCTTCGATACGATACCCCATTTTTTTCAAATCACGGATAATGGATTCTCTGATTGACTTTGCATCGTATGCATATGGTTGATACGGTCCGGACAACTCACGCGTTTTTTTCTCCTCTCCATTGATGATCGGAGCAAAATATACCGCATCGCTATCATCTGTATAGTAGTATATAGTATATTCTCCGATCTCCTGTCCGTCCTCCAAAATACTGACCGTTTTTTCCTTCCAGTTGTCCGGATCCTCCTGCACGATACAATCTACCGTAATAAGTTTTTGTATTTCCGTGGAGATATACGCATCCCACCGCGTCAGCACATCCCGCAGCGGCTCATCCAGGTAAGACAATGCTTTTTCTTTGATCCAATCGGGGATTCCATACGCCGCCTCGGCAATACTGCCTGTAATAGCGGCAAGAGTATCGCTGTCCCCGCCAAGGGAAATGGCGTTCCGGATGGCATCCTCAAAATCTGTGCTTTCCAGGAACGCAATGATTGCCTGCGGAACGGTATTCTGGCAGGTTTCATTGAAACGGTAATCCGGGCGAATCTCATCAAGCGTTGCACTTAAGTCGTAACCATATTCCTCCTCGATATATTTTCTGATGCGTCTTTTACATTCTGCAGGGTCATCGTTAACCGGCTTCCTGCCGTCTACTGGATAACCGCCGAAACAACAGCGGCACAGGAAAATTGCATCTGCTGTCGCCAGAGCTCCCTTGATTCCTTCCGGATGGTTATGTGTCACCTCCGCTGAAAGTCTGGCCAGTTCTCTTCCATTGGCCGGCCATACTCCTGTTTTTGCATAATTTCCGCAATCCGTCACCCACGCACAGGGTGAGACCCGCATGGCTGAACCGTTGCCAAAACTGTTATATGGTTCCCGGCTATCATAATACAGCCATCCGCTGAACCTTCCCCCATATCCGGCATCTGGGTACATCCGGCCATACTTCTTCATGGAATCAATAAAATCATCCCTCGATCCGCCCTGCATGATCGCATCTGCCACCGCACAGGTCATGACGGTGTCATCCGTGAAAAAGCAGTTGTCACGAAACAGCGGAAACTCTTTTGTTTTTATATTATTCCATTCATATATCGAGCCTACAATGTCACCAATTATTGCGCCAAGCATCAATTTACCCTCCGTGTCTACTATTTACATATGAAATCATCTGTCGCATTTCACTTTGGTTCCATCTGTTCCTGTAAGCGCTTATGATAAACATAGAAATCCAGATTATAAAATAACCCTTCAAATTTATATTCATGATCACTGAAACCCAATACAACGTCGGTTTTTTTGACAGATTCCATCACAGTGCTATGAAGTTCATATAAATCCAACTCGTCCAACCGTTCAGTTTCGTCCGGGCATACCGCTTTTGCCGCCTGAAACATAGTCAGGTTTGATCCATTTGGCAAACTCAGAATATATTCAATGGTTTTGTCAGCTATCGTTTTAACAATTTGCTTCATAGGTCACCTCATATCCTCTAGCCGGGAATAAATCAGATTGATAAGATTGCCCTTTATAATTAAACATCTGCCCACAGAATGAAATCCAGCTTTTTCACATCTGTGAGACCTGAGTTCGGATATTTATCATCGAATAGTCGGATGAGTTCCTGTCCATCGATTGAATCTAAATACTCATAAAAAATGCCGCAATAATCGTGGTACACCTTTTTCGCCTCTGCCTGACGAACATCTATCGGTTTTCCATATCCGGGTGCCTTCATCCCAAAATGCAATACGGATACATTTCTGTCCCATATAGGCTGTGTAGGATCAATAACATGAACCAGCTTACTTGAGAATGATATTTCGAGCTTGCCATTAGAATTCTTCAGTTCTTCAAGTGCTTCTTCAAATGTTGCTCCGACATCCTTGCGCTCTTGCAGGAAAGTATAGAACTTGTCATAGTACAACTGCGTTCTGGAACGCATAACAAAGAACCTATTAAATGTGCGACGGAAATCCGCATCCGTTGAGACATTCGTCTGATGGAGCGCTTTCATAATTTGTTTGTATTTATTCATACCATCCAACAATTTATCATTATCAGAAAGCAGCTGCTCTGCCTTTTGTATACTCAACATAATATCATCCTTCTTATGTATATCACACCATTTTTCCAAATTGATTGTATTGTGTTGTTCCAATCGTAGAGCTTCTTATATATAATTCCACACCTCATATCCCTGTCTCCTTGCTGATTCATAGACAGGC
>JAJQCB010000095.1 GCA_021203005.1 Clostridiales bacterium
ATTGGTCAGACATCAAAAAGAAAGAAAAAGTGCCAACGATTACTTGACACATACGAAAACGACATCTTTTTTGACAACCGCGGAAATTTGTGCCATAACCAGAACTCCATCTACCAGATGATACAGGACTTCCAGAGCAATAAAAATTACTACCAGAAAATATACGTAGACTTTTTCCCGATCCTTGCGCCTGATACCCTTGCGTCTGAACTCACCTCAATGTTTGACAGACTGACAAACGATTTGCGTTTTTCCCGGCCAGCGATCTTCTTTTTTATAGAGGGAACAATTGCAATGCTATTTTCGGTTTTATCAGATAAGCAGAAATATATTACCCGATTTGTCAATCTCGAAAGCAATAAAGAAGAATATATTTTCAGCCAGATACAGAAATTGATGGAGAAAAGCAATGGGAGAATCAGCCGTAAAGAATTATCAGATCAACTGAATTATGACGATCATTATCTGAACAGGATAGTAAACAGGCAGACCGGAATGAGTATTAAAGAATACGGGCAGATGTTTCTTTTGCGCGAAGCCTCACAGCTGTTGCTCCAGACGAATCAAAACATTACGGAAATAATTAATCATCTCGGCCTTTCCAACCGTACTTATTTCTACAAAATATTCCAAAATCGTTATGGGGTAACGCCAAAAGAATTCAGGGATAACGCCCGGCAGCCGGAAGACAGGTTCTCCATCCCTCATCTTTGACGCCTTACGGTATCCCTGAATCATACAGCCACACAGTGTCCGTTAACTTTTACGATTTTTCTTTCATTGCGACACACACTTTATAGGATACTTTCTGTCCGGGATCAAGAAATTTCAGCATACCTGTTCTGCGCATCTCATCCCTGCCGTCAGGATAACAGTTGCCACACTCCAGACCCAGAACATAGTCCCGGATCCCCATCATCTTCCACTCGACAAACCCGTCCAGGCTCTGAGGGTTAAAGGAAATTTCCAATCCGATTCCCAGCTTCGGCTGCCAGATGGATGCGCTGGCTTTTTCGCCTGAAAACCTGTGGTAGTAGCATCTCTCCTGATACCCTGCCTGGGGTTTCTCCATGTGCATCCAGTTTTCCATATCTTTCCCGGCATGGTCATCCCTGGCTGTCACTCCGACGGAGGGAATAGTGACTACGCTGTCCTCGTCCAGCAGAGGATATCCCATATTCATGTGATAAAGAATTTCCAGCGGTTCTGTTTTATCCCCGGTATTCTCAATCTCATCTTCAATGGTAAAAGAATTCCCGGTCTTTGAAATCTCAATCGTTCTCCTTAAAACCATCTTCCTGCCGAAGATCACTTCATCCTTTGTCAGAAAATGCAATCTTATAGCATCTCCGTCTTCTTCCCAGTAACTGTGCTCGCAGGGCTGGTTTGCTATGGATCCGTGAAGCGGCAGCTCCTCTCCCTCATCAACACAGGGAGTCCCAACAGCCTGCAGACCGCAGGTGGTCAGAAACCCTGCCGTAAATGACTACAGCCAGTTCGAACCGACCCTGTCGTAATAAGCCGGAGCCACGTAACCGCACGGCGAGAGATAACTCATATTCATTCCTTTGAACCTCAGCCTCGTTATATCTCCGTTGCGGTCCGGGGACGCCGTAAGCTCAAGCCCCCTCCCGTTCGTTGCCTCGTAAATCCGCAGACCATCGCCTTTTCCGCCGATGAGCCTGTGCTCCTCCACTCCCGAAATCTGTGAAGTATGTCCGATATATGGATTCATTCTCTTTTCACCTCCGTCAGTCCATCAGAGGGCGTACCGCCCGGTACATTTTCTCATAGCGCTCATAGATCTGCATGTACTTCTCATGCATCTCTTTTCTCGGATAATAAGTTTCCCGTTCTTCCACCATATGACTTGCGGCATCCGGCAGATCCGCAAACACGCCTACCGCTACTCCCGTCAGCATGGCGCTCCCCACCGTTCCGGCGTCAACCGTAGACAATGCCGTGACCGGCATATCCAGCACATCCGCTTTCATCTGCATCCACTCTTTCGAATGTGCTCCTCCCCCGGTAGCACACATCCTGGTAAAAGATGCCCCCGAACCATCCAATGCGCGCACATTCAGCAGCATTTCGTATACAACGCCCTCCATGCAGGCACGGTAAATATCTTCCGCTGCTGTCGCGGTGGTAAGTCCCAGTATGGCGCCCTTTGACCCGGTATCCATATACGGTGTTGCGGCTCCCGCGAAATGGGGAAGCACAAGCATCCCTGTAGGTTCCTGTCCATGTCTGCTGACATAGCTCTCCTCCAGCCAGGTATTTATGCTGTATCCTTCCTGTGCGGCCCGATCTTTTTCTTTTCCGGCCAGCGTATCAACACACCACTGGATCAACGCCCCGCCGGTGTAGGAAAAGGCATATGCCGCGTATTTTCCAGGGATAACATAAGGTACGATTGAAAAGTATCCCCTGTACATGGTCTCGATATCCGGTATGGCATCGAAAATCGGTGTGACACACTCCACTGTTCCCGCACCATCCACCGCGGTCTGGGAATCAAACACACCGGCTCCCACAGCCGCCGCTATCTGGTCATGGCTTACGGATACGATCATGGTGTCCCCCGGCAGCCCTGTCTTCCCGGCCGCTTCCTTCCGTATCACGCTAGCAACCGTACCGGCAGGCACGGTTCTGGACATTTTCTCCACGGCAATTCCGGCCGCTTCAAATATCTTACGGTTCCAGTCCAGCGTGTTGATATCAAAAGCCATGGTTCTGGTGGCCAGGGAAAAGTCGATCTGCCGTTTCCCGGTCAGATGGAAGATCACAAAATCTTCCATCAGGAAAATATACGCCGCCTTCTCATATATGTCCGGACAATACTTTTTCATCCACATCATTTTTGAGATGCTGTACATCTCATGCGGCCTGAGGCCGGTGACTTTCGTGATCTGCTTCTCACCGAAACGGCCTGTCAGATACCTGCACTCTTCGATCCCTCTGGGATCCGTGTACAGCATAGCCGCGTGAAGCGGCTCACCCGCCTCATCCGTCATGACAAAAGTCTCACCGAAGCTGGTCACGCCGATTCCGGCAATATCATGATACTGCCCTGCCATCTCCGCCAGGACAGCATACACGCCATCCATAATCGCCAGGACATCCACCTCATGGCCGCTCACTTCCCGGCGCACCGGGTAATCCCGGTAGGCTTTGCCGAGATAAGTCCCCTTTTCATCAAAAACCGTACATTTACATCCTGTTGTTCCGATATCCAGTCCCGCTATTTTCGCCATATATGCCTCCTGATCATCCGAATATTCCTGCCACTTACTCCAATATCGACAGAGATGCCTCTGCTTCATTCCCACAGCTTATCCCATAGACTACTGCTGACGACATCATTTACCCCTGCACATCTGCGGACTTCACAATCCTGTGCCGGCACTCACACGTCAATATCAACCCACTCATACCCGAGATAGGTGGTAAACGCCTCTTTAAGCACCTCTTTCATATGTCCCATACCAATGGAAGTATGATGTTTGAAGCCTCCTCTGGCCAGGCGGATCAGCTTATTCTGCAGGTCCGGAATCTCGCAGACTCCGCCGCAGCCGAAGAATCCTTCCTCAATAGGATCTTCCGTAAACTGCGCCTCACTTGCATATACGATCAGCTTCCCGTCTTTCGTCTGACAGTTGGATATGGTCGTCGGAAACGCTTTGATCCGCCCTTCATTGCATCCCCACCCGGAACCGGGATCATTTTTCGCAAACATTTTGTGCTCTGTCACAGTTCCCTTCGCCGTCATCAGCGACTGCGCCACCGGACCGCAGTGGAAGAGAATCACCTTGTCCTCCTCATCGCCGTAATTATTGTTCCAGTCTAAGACCGCGGTCGGCTCCTCGCTGGCCAGGGACATCGCATACATTGTGATAGAGGAACAGAGATCAATCTCGCAGGAAGCCACAATCCCTCTGTCGTTGAGTTCGCTGAGCAGCACGCAGGGGCAGACTCTTAAATACGTCTCCATCTCATTCCAGCAGCGCAGCGTGATCACATCCAGGTGATATTCCCGGATATACTCGTCGATAACGACCGATATTTTTGCGAGAGTTCTCTTATTTTTCTCCGGCACCTGCGTAAAATCCGTGTAGTTTTCCAGCGTCCGGATTTTTTCCAAAACAGCCTCGTCGTCATCCGCAAGATGCTCCACCTTGTAAATCAGCTCTGACAGGTCAAAGGATTCCACATTGATGCCGTATTTCTGAAGTCCGATCTCGTCAAACCGCACCGTCTTGAACGCCGTCGTCCTGGCTCCGATGCATCCGATATTGAACCGCTTCATGCCGTTCACCACCCGGCAGATTGCAGCAAAGTCTCTCAGATTCTGCGCAAACGCTTCCGACAGCGGATGCACAACATGCGGTTTCATCACGGTAAACGGCACCTGATACTGGGTAAACACGTCCGTCACGGAAAATTTTCCGCAGAACGCGTCTCTCCGATGGGCAAAATCCAGCTTACCGATTTCATCTGGATACGCCTGCAGAAGAATCGGCACCCCGGCGTCCTGCAGCGCCGTCACCGCACCGTTCTCATCCGCAAAGATCGGCATGGAGAAAATCACGCCGTCATACTCCCCTTCATGCTCCTTCAGCCATTTTGCATACAGCAGCCCCTCATCCCTGGTCTCAATCCCGCCGTATCTCGTCAGCTCCGCATCCATCGCAATATAATGGTATCCGGCGTCCGTCACGGCTTTGATCATATCCTCCCGTGCACCGTAAATCAGCTCCCCCGGCATAAATCCGCGGTTGCAAAATGCCAGTGCAAATGTCATTTCTTTTTTCTCCATATTAACTGTTCTCCTTACTCTGTATTACACACACTCTCCATATGTGAAAATTCTTTCTCAATCCATATTTTTCACTAAAAAAAATCTACATCACTTTGAATTAATAATCCCATACAGGCTTATCTCAGATTCCCTGCAATTTTTACATACCTGAAAATACCCACAGGGCCTGTTTTACATCTTCTTTCATCGCTTCCGTTCCCCAGGCGGCAACATCATGATAATACACCGGTGTATTTTTTTTCACGCACTGCAGGACTTTCTCCGCCACGCCTTCTCCGCCGGCCTTTGACATATAGGTGAAGTAATTGATCTTTCGGATACCCTTTTCAATGACTGTGCGGTAATCTTCAGGACTCACACCGCTGCCGCCGTGCATGACCAGCGGAACATCCACTCTCTTTTTCACCTCATCCAGCACATTCATATCCAGTTTCGGCTTCGTCAGATACAGGCCATGCGCGGTGCCAAAAGAACAGGCCAGCGCGTCAATTCCCGTCTCTTTCACAAACTGCTCTGCGTCCTCCGGATTAGTATAGATCTTCTCAGGCTGAGCTTCGTTTTCCGCTTCCTGATACCCCATCTCCCGTTTTCCGAGGGTGCCGATTTCCGCCTCCACGGAAGCCCCCGTCTTCTTTGCCATGCGAACCGCGGCACAGGTATTGTCCCGGTTCTCCTCATAGGGCAGCGCGGAACCATCATACATGACAGAGGTAAATCCCAACTCCAACGCCTCTGCCAGATACTCCAGATGCTCCCCGTGATCCAGATGCACGCACACCGGAACCGCCGCATCCCGGGCGCACTGCAGCATAACCTTTCCGATCACGCGGAGCGGCATCATGTTCTCGTGCACCTCCGCGTGCATGATAATCACCGGAACATTCAGCTCCTCCGCAGCCCCGATCACGGCCTGAATACTCTCCAAGTTGGGAGTATTAAATGACCCGATCGCTATTTTTTTCTTCTCTGCTATTTCCAGAATTTCTTTTAAATTAACTAACATGTCCGTCTCTTCCTTTCGCTCTGTTTAACTCTGGATATATTATAAAAGAAAAACCAGACAGAACATAGTGAAAATCATTTTAAATATTGTAAATTCGTCCAAACTTATTTCATATTTTCTTTCCATATGCTATGATGATAAGGTCACAAGAGCACACAGTTCGGATAGACAAGATGAAAAAAACTCTGATATTCGTAATCAACCATCGTTTTTCATTGGCTATACACTTATTATACGAGGAATAAATTTATGCGACTTGTATTTGACAGAGACCAGTTACTTCAGCTGATGAAAGATTTTCACATATTAACCGGCATCCGCATCGTTCTGTTTGACGATGAATATCAGGAACTGCTCTCCTACCCGGGCAATGACTGCGCATTCTGTCACCGGATGAAGAGCAATCCCTCCGGTCAGAAAAGCTGTCGGGAAAGCGATGCGTATTCATTCCGGAAATGCAATGCCGATCAGCGTCTGATCATTTACCACTGTCATGCCGGATTGATCGAGGCTACCGCCCCGCTGATTGACAATCATATCGTGATCGGATATCTGATGTTCGGACAGATCTCGGATGCGGAATCAGAAGAAGATCTGGCAGAAATCCTCTCCCAGGCTCTGTCTTCGGACCATTCCGTCCGGATCAATACCCTTTTATCTGACATTCCTCTGAAAACAGACGAACAGATCCGGACCGCCGCAAAAATTATGGAAGCCTGCACTTTTTATGTAATACAGAATGAAGCGGTTCTCCTGCGCAGGCAGAATTTCACAAACAATCTGCGTACTTTTCTGACAGAACATCTCTCGGAAAACCTGGACGCGGAAACCATTGCTTCCTGGCTCGGCATCAGCCGGAGCAAGCTGTATATAGCCTGCGATAAATATATCGGGATGGGAATCGCGGAATACGTGCGCAATCTTCGGATGGAAGAGGCGAAGAATCTTCTGAAAACAACCGATTTATCTGTCACGGAGATTGCCGGGCGTACTGGCTTTGAAGATTACAACTACTTTTCCAGAGTATTCAAAAAAGAGACCGGGTACTCTGCGAGAGAATACCGCGGTCTTTTTCATTGATACTCAGGAAATATTTCATTGTATATCAGAAAAAATCAACAGGAGACAACTTACAATGATGCTTCACCTATTTTCCAATAAAGAGTTTAACCGCAAACTGGCCACCCTGGTGCTTCCGATCACACTGCAGCAGCTCATGCTCGCCGTCGTGAGCGCCTCGGACGCCATCATGCTCAATTTTATCTCCCAGGATAAAATGTCAGCGGTATCCCTCGCCACGCAGGTCACGTTTGTGGAAAACCTCTTCCTGGCGGCCATGACGATCGGCTTATCCATGCTCGCCGCGCAGTACTGGGGGAAAAAGACCTAGGAGCGGTGGAACGGATTTTTGCCTATGTGATGAAAATCACAGTCATCATTTCATTCCTGTTTGCTGCCGCCGCGTTTTTCTGCCCGGGAATTCTCATGAGCCTGCTCACCAATGAGCCGCTGCTCATCGAGGGCGGCGCAGAATATCTGCAGATGGTCGCTCCCTCCTACCTGCTGACAGGCATTTCACAAATCTACCTGTGTATATTGAAAAACAGCGGCAGAGCGAAAACAGCAGGTCTGATCAGTTCCGTATGCATGGCCGGCAATATTTTGATGAACCTGATTCTGATCTTGGGATTGTTCGGCTTCCCCCGTCTCGAGATTACCGGCGCCGCCATTTCCACCGATCTGGCAAGAGCAGCGGAGGTTCTCTGGTGCGCAGCCATACTATCAAAACAGGACAGCGTCAGACTACGCATTAAAAACATCCTGCACACTGATAAAATGCTTTCACACGACTTTTGGAAATACACAACGCCGGTTCTGGGAAATGAAATCGTGTGGGGCGTCGGATTTACCATGTATTCTGTGATTATGGGGCATCTGGGAAGCGACGCGGTCGCTGCGAATTCAATCGCGAATATTGTCAAGAATCTGGTCTGCTGTCTTTGCCTCGGCATCGGCAGCGGCGGAGGTATCCTGATCGGCAACGAGCTCGGCGCCGGAAACCTTCAAAGAGGAAGGGAATATGGCAACCGGCTTTGTATCCTATCGGTTTTCGCCGGGATTTTATCCGGAGCAGTGTTGCTTGCTTTCAGTCCTCTGGTATTGTCGGTGACCGCCTTAAGTGACACGTCAGCCGGATACCTGAAATGGATGCTTGTCATCTGCTCCTATTATATGATAGGAAAATCGGTCAACAGCACCACCGTCGTAGGAATTTTCTGCGCCGGCGGCGACAGCAGGCTCGGTTTTCTCTGTGACACCATTGTCATGTGGTGTGTTACCGTTCCGCTCGGCCTGACTGCCGCGTTTGTATTCAGGCTGCCTGTAATTGCGGTATACTTTATCGTCAGCCTGGACGAATTCTGCAAGCTTCCCGCAGTATTCATTCACTATAGGAAATATAAATGGGTAAAAGATCTGACCAACAAAGAAAATTCGTAACTATTCAAGTCAGCTCATATTTCGTGCGGTCCCTATGTACATGTTCCTCCACCTTATGCCCTCCGCGCCGGTCCAGCCAGGTAGCAATGCCGACCCACATCAGAAGCGGAATGCAGGCGTATATACTCTTCAGCTCCCATATTCTCATGCAAAACCAGCAGTAAACCACCCCGGCATGAAAGCAGAGAAGTGTTCCTCCGAAAAAGCGAAAACGGGCAAGCTGCGCCGGGTCATGGTCACAGAGATATTCCGTCAGACCGGCAAAACACTGTCTCGTATTATTTGTTGAAAAAACCGTGGCACTGTTGTAGCCGGAAGCATTCGTGTAAGCCAGCCACTGGATCGCCGCCGCAAAAAACATGGGATAAAGCGCCAGAACCGCATCCGTATCGGCCGGAATCTGCGCCAGTATCAGGCAGGCGATGATATCAACCGCCACAGAAAGATAGCGGAAATCCCGCTCCTTAAAGTAATGGGAAATCCAGGTGGCAAAGATAATGCCGCTGATATAAACAGCGGCAGCGCCCAGTCGGATGGAAAATTCTTGCCGGGAACCGGTAAGTCCCGCCACAAAAAGGTAAATCAGATTGGCAGTGGCTGAGGAGCCGAAGGTATCGCCCCTGTTTAAGAGCGCGTAAACGCCGAAAAAGCCGCCGACCATGGCCATGCTGTGATGCGCAACTGTTGCGCGGTGTTCGTGTTTTATCATATTCATTCCTGTTTTCTATGATCACAATTTTTCCGTATACAGTATAACCTGCGATTAATCATTATCTGAATAGATATGGTAGAATTCGTTATATGTTCTCTGCAATGTCCCATACTTTCCTGAATTCCGGATTCCATAAATTTCGTCAACGCTATAGGGAAGCGACGGTATACCCTCGCGGGATACAATGACATAATAATTGTCTGTCTTCTGAATTACATTTGAAAACTCATCAGACATGACAAATTCATTTCCCTCATCTATAAAAACAATGCTGTCTTTTATTTCAGAAAGCTGTCCCGTCCAGGTGCGCCCTTCCACCACAGCACAATTCTTTTC
Organism: Clostridiales bacterium; assembly: GCA_021203005.1. GTDB lineage: Bacteria > Bacillota > Clostridia > Lachnospirales > Lachnospiraceae > Eubacterium_I. The sequence goes on from JAJQCB010000095.1 coordinate 9,373, forward strand.
GCAAAACAAATTGACAGCACTTCCCGCTCCGTTTTCAAAATATTCGCGTACCATATCAATCAATGCTGTTTTTCCTGTCGCACTATCACCACGGACAATCGTTATATTCCGTCTGATCTCAAAATCATAACGGATTCGCTTATTCTGAACGATGACTCTATAAGATCCCTTCATAAATTCAGCTACCTCTCATACATATAAGCCGGCAATCGGAACCAGCTCCGCCATGCTGTGTACAATCTGGTTCGTATTCAAAATCTGTATTGTAAAACACTCATTGCCAAAATCCATAATATGGCGAAGATTAATCGTCAAGTCCTGTTTTTCCGCTATTTTTAAAATCCATTTTGCACAGTTATTCCCGCAGGTGGAAGCATTAAATATCTTTTCCGGTTCATTTTTCATCAATATCAATGTTTTTACACCGCCGGATAAAGAAAGCGGCGCTATTTTTCCCATCACCGGACTGTCAATCACCGCGCCATCTAACACAACGGAATGATCAACGTCCAAAATCATTTCCCTCGCTGTCGGATCTGTAATCCAGGAATCTTCATACGCATTTTTAAAATAAACAGACGTGTTAAAAATTGCCTCCGGCATTTTTCCATAAAAGATACTCAACATACAAATAACCCTCTCATTTTCTGCTTTCACGTTACCATAAAGCCAGAAGCAAGTCAACGCTGTCAAAAATATATTTTTGAGCATAAATCCGCAACAGCAAAGAATTATCTACTCACAGAAAAAACCAGACCCCTCCGCGGCCGGCAAACCGCAGAGGGGTCTTTTCTAAAGGTATGAATAAGAAACATCGCAGCTGTTTCATGCTTTCACAGCTGCAGAATATCTATTCTTTCGGTATACGTCGCGCACGAACAATTGCATCACTTCGGGACTCCTCAGAGTGCCTCCACATCAACGCCTTCCAGCCTCTGATTCTCAAAAATCTGCGTCTCTCCTCCATCCAGCACATAAACGCGGTAAATCAGCACGCACATTTTTTCGCCGACCTCCACCGGGCGGCGCTCCAGAGAACGGTTTGTCGTGAGGGACAGTCCATTCACTTCCAGTGTCAGTTCCAGATAACTTCCCCGGAAAGCAATATCGGTGATCACGCCCTCCTCCGCATCAGCGATCAGACTCCGGAACTTCTTATTGTCACTCTTAAATGCCTCCACGAACTCCGGGCGAATGACCGTCGACGCTCCTTTCGGCACATTTTCGAAGCCCTTGAAGCCGCTGAAATCCGTATGCACTGCTGAGGTGCCGATAAACTGCGCCACGAAAGATGTCCTCGGATTTTTATAAATATCAATCGGACTGCCCTTTTGCTCCAGGCGCCCCTCATTGATAATGATAATCTCATCCGCGACTTCCACGGCCTCGTCCTGGTCGTGAGTGACAAAAATACTCGTAATCCCTACCTGTGCGATCATTTTCTTGAGCCAGCTCCGAAGCTCCTTTCGCACTTTTGCATCGATCGCCGCAAACGGCTCATCAAGAAGCAGCAGCTGCGGATTCGGAATCAGCGCCCTTGCAAAGGCCACCCTCTGCCGCTGTCCTCCGGAAAGCTGGTTTGGATAGCGGCGCTCCATTCCCTCCAGTCCGACCAGCGAGATCAGCTCCGTCACCCTCTCGCAGATCTCCTGTCTGCTTTTCTTTTGCACTTTCAGTCCAAACGCAATATTTTCATAGACCGTCATATAACGGAACAGCGCATAATTCTGAAAGACAAAACCGATCCCGCGGTCTCCCGCCGGTACATCGTTGACCACCTTGCCCTCAATGACCACGTCGCCGGAATCCTGCTGCTCCAGCCCGGCAATCATGCGCAGGATTGTCGTCTTCCCGCTTCCGCTGGGCCCGAGAAGCGCCACAAGTTTCCCCTGCTCCACGCCGAAACTGATGTCCTTAGCCGCTTCATATGACCCGAAATTTTTATTGATATGCTGCATCTCCACGTACATGGTTTCTATATCCTCCACCGTTATGTTTCCCGATTTTATTCCCTATTATAATCTACATTACGACCGCCAACACCGTTGTGATTTATCTCGACACATACGCTCCGGCAATCTTCATGGGCATTATATTCCAACAAGTACCTCCTTCGATTTCCCGGGTTTTGTGCCAGACGGTTATCCCTCTTCTTTCTTCCCGCGATACTCCACAATCTGTTTCAGTATCAGCACCGCAATCGCCATCATCACCAGCAGTGACGACACCGCAAACGCCTGCGTAATGGAATCCGCGCTCCCCGCCATGTACAGGGCGTCCACCTCCAGCGGGAGCGTAAACGTCTGGCCCCTGGTCTTTGACACCGCGTACACCGCACCGAACTCTCCCAGTGCGCGCGCTGCGCAGAGAATAATTCCGTAGAGCAGCGCCCACCTGATATGCGGAAACGTTATTTTCCGGAAAATGGTAAATCCTTTTGCCCCCATCATGGCGGCGGCTTCCTCCTCCGCGTTTCCCTGTGCCTGCATCACTGGAATCAGTTCCCGGGACACAAAAGGAAATGTCACGAAAATGGTAGCCAGGACCACGCCGGGGACAGAAAACACCAGTGCGATATCCGTACCCAGATGACTGTTAATCCAGTCCAGCGCCGGGGTCGCCCAGCCCATCCGTCCGAACGTCATAATAAACGCAAGTCCCGCAATGACCGGCGAGATGGAAAACGGAATGTCAATCAGGGTAGACAGCACCTGCCTGCCGCGAAAATCAAACTTCGTAATCAACCACGACGCACAGAGGCCGAAAAATGTATTGACGCCCACCGCAGTTCCCGCAGCGATCAGTGTAACCCGCAGCGCGGAAAGCGTGTTCTCTGCCGTAATCGCACTCACATAGAGAGCCAGCCCGTCTTTCAGAGAGCGGTAAATCACCGCCGCCAGCGGCAGAATCAGCATAATCACAAAGAAGACCACGCCAATGAGAATCAGAATCCACGGTGTGATTCCCTTCTGTTCACGCTTTGCCGCCACAGCGCCGCTTTCCGCCTCACCGGCTCTTCTTCCCGCTGCCAGCTGAATCATATTGATCACAAATAACAGCAGAAAAGAGATGATCAGAAGAACCAATGCGATCGCCGCCGCGCCTTCATAATCCACGTTCCCGGAATTCAGTTTCTGCATGATAATGTAGGAGACCACCTGTGTTCCCTGCTTTTCGCTGTTTCCGGAAATGTAGATCACACTGCCATACTCACCGATCCCCCGGGCAAGCGCCAGTCCGAAACCGGTCAGAAGCGCCGGCGTAAGCTCCGGCAAAATCACGCGGTGAAAAGTATATGCCCGGCTTGCGCCCAGCATGCCCGATGCCTCCTCGAACGATGCCGGCAGCTTCTCCAGTACCGGCTGCAGCGCGCGCACAACGAACGGAATACCGATAAAAATCAGAGCAATCGTCAGTCCGATCTTCGTGTAGGAAACGCGGATACCCACGTTTTCCAGAAGCCGGCCAAGTACACCCTGATTGGAATACATCTTGGAGAGCGTGATACCCGCCACGGCGGTCGGCAGCGCAAACGGCAGCTCAACCATCCCGTCCAGAAGCCGTTTCCCCGGGAAGTCATAGCGCACCAGAATCCAGGCCAGGATCAAACCAAATACGCAGTTGACCGCTGCCGCGATCAGCGAACAGAGGATACTGGTCCGAAACGCTTTCATTACATTTTCCCGCAATATAATCTCCCAGAACTCCGACCAGCTCAGCTTTAAGGAATATGCCAGGACTGACGCCAGCGGAATCAGAATCAGGAGGGAGAGCATTGTTATGGTAATTCCGGCGGTCAGCCCCCTGCCGGGAATTACCGGTTTCCTCTTTTTCATAGTACTTTATAACTTCAATTATTAATCACTGTAAATTTCATCAAAAATTGCGCCATCCTGGAAAAAATCTTCATACGCCTGATCCCATCCGCCGAAATCATCAATCGTGCAGAGATTTATCGAAAGGTCAAAGGTATCTGAAAACGTCTCCAGAATTTCCTCGTTGCTGGGGCGGTAATAATTCTCGCCCGCCAGAGTCTGCGCCTCATCGCTGTACAGGTATTCCAGATAAGCCTGCGCCACCTCCCGCGTTCCGTTGTCGTCCACATTCTCATCCACGACAGCCACCGATGGCTCCGCCTTAATGCTGACGCTCGGCGTCACAATCTCATATTCATCGGGATACTCCTCCATCGCCAGCAACGCCTCATTTTCCCACGCGATCAGCACATCGCCCTGCCCGTTTTCCACAAAAGTGGTCGTTGCGCCGCGGGCTCCGGAATCCATGACGAGCACATTATCATAGAGAGCAGAGACAAACTCTTTCATCTGATCCTCATCCCCGTCATACAACAGATCCGCGTAATACCACGCCGCCAGGAAATTCCAGCACGCACCGCCGGAAGATTTCGGATCCGGCGTGATGACATCCACGCCCTCAGCTGTCAGGTCATCCCAATCCTCAATACCCTTTTCATTGCCGGCACGAACCAGAAATACAATGGTGGAGGTGTAGGGAGAACTGTTTTCCTCGAACTCATCAATCCAGCCCTCCTCAATCAGTCCCGCCTCCTCGATCAGCGTGATATCATGCGCCAGCGCCAGCGTCACCACATCCGCATCGCTGCCCTCGATCACAGACCGGGCCTGGGAACCGGAGCCGCCGTGAGACTGCACGATTTCCACCGACTGCCCGGTTTCCTCCGCATAATACTCTGCAAAAATCTCATTGTACGCCTCGTAAAATTCCCTCGTCGGATCATAGGAGACGTTGGTGATTGTAATTGTGTCACCGTCTGCGCTCCCGCTTTCCTCGGCAGCGCTGCCGTCAGATGAGGTTCCCGAGCTGCTGCCGCAGGCAGTCAGGCTTCCCGCCAGAAGAGCTGCCGCCAACCCTAATGTGATTCCTTTTTTCCATATTCTTTTCTGACTCATTTTTTCTATCCTCCTAATATATAAATGCAGGGTTTCAGTACACAACAGCCAGTTGGGACTTTATCCTCTTTCTATATGTGTTATTTCTGATTTCTGAAAAGCAACAAAATTGTGCCCCCTTTATGCAAACGTTTGCATTATTTTCTTGCATCTTGAATTCGCATCTGGTATAGTAAACATATAAATTTTAGGTATAAATTAGTCCAATACCATGATTTTGTCAATTTCAAATTATGCAATCGTTTGCCTATCAGATAGAAGCAGAAAGGAATCATCTATGTCACTCAAAGAAATTGCATCCATAGTCGGGACGTCTGTCTCCACGGTATCCCGCGTCCTGAACAACACATCCTCCACCTGCGCCTCCAAAGACCTGCAGAACCGGATCTGGGAAGCTGCCCGCCAGACCGGTTACCTTCCCAACGAAGCTGCCCGCCGGCTGCAGAAGGCCGACAATGTTTCTGCACAGACCTCCCACGTTTCCATCGTGCTCGCGCGAATCACTTCACTGGAAAAAGACCTGTTTTTCTCAGAACTTTTCCGCAACCTGGAAGTGGAGCTGATGAAACAGCGGACACGGATTGACGATGTCATCTACGCGGAAGAATCCTTTTCTCAGGATCTGTCCGCCACAGGAGGTGTCATCATTCTGGGACGATGCTCGCAAAAACTGCTGAATCATATCACCGCCCAGAACCGCAACATCGTCGGCATCTGGCGAAACCCCATGAATTTCAATGTCGACGAAGTGATCTGTGACGGAAAAAAAGCCGCAGAGCAGGCCATGCGGCACCTGCTTTCCTGCGGGCACAAAAAAATCGCCTACATCGGCGATTGCTCCTACGAAAGCCGTTACATCGGCTACTGTAATATGCTAATTCAGAATCAGATCCCCATGGACTACAATCTGATCAAACAGACCAATCAGACCGGGGAAGAAGCGGAAACCGCCTTTCTGGAATTGATGCAAAACAAATTGTCCGGAAAAGCTGATTTTACCGCTATTTTCTGTGCCAACGACAGCACCGCCATCCGGGTGCTGGCACTGCTGCGCGCGCAGAAAAAAGCCGTGCGGGAATCCATCTCCGTCATCTCCATCGACAATGTGGAGGAGTCCCAGGAGACCCGCCCGCTGCTGACCACTATACAGATTCCCCGCAGGGAGATGGCGCATATGGCAGTCACACTTCTCCTGGACCGGATTGCCCGCGCCCACGAGGAGGCGGTGCGAATTGAGTTCCCCTGCCGCCTGGTACTGCGGGACAGCTGCTATAATGTCAGCTGACAAAAATCTTCTCATTATAAACAATAAATTGGCAGGATACTTCTGATCACTGCACAAAAAATGCCGTTTTTCGTCTGTTTACAAAATTGCAGGCGAAAGCTCACTTCTCCGCCTGCTCGTAAAGCGCCAGAATATTCTGGATTTCATCGACCGGGATATGCGTATACTCGCTGAGCTCCCGCAGGAAAGGCGTCCGTCCGTTTTCCGATGCCAGAAATTCCTGCGCCTCATGCAGCAAAGCCGCTTTTGCCAGCATTGCTTTCGTCTGCTCTGAAAACCCGGCCGACTCACTGATATAAGCCTCAAAAGCCTCCCGCACGCTATCCTGCAGATAGCGCTCCACATCCGTCGGATTCAAGTTTGCGGTGATACTTCCCAGAGCTACCCACAGCGCCACATTCCCTTCCTGAATCAGGTCCTGCATGTTGACCGGGCTCTCCTTATACAACTCCGCCATGCGGATAACCCGCATCAGCCAGCCGTCCACAATCTGTCCAGTCACATCCTCCCCCGCAAGCAAGCGGACGTACAATGCCTGCATCTCTTCATCGGAACAGGTTCCTTTTTCCCTGACCTCTTTCAGGTACATCCGGTAAAAAGCGGATTCCGACAGATAATCCAGAGAGGGGTCCCTTTCCATTGTCTCTCTCTCATTCAAATCCCCATCAGGTTCCGAACCTCCAGGCTCCGCATTTCCGGATGTTATATTCCCATGTTCTGCGTTTCCTGCATCTGTTGATGCTGTCTTTACTTTGAGGGAAACCGATCCGTTCGCATCGCTGTCCTCCGCCTCTGTATCACTATCTGCCGGATTCTCCTCATCCTCACGCGTCTCCGGGCCCGGCACATTTTTCAGATATTGATAGACCATCTCCTCCTGCTCTTCCGTCAAATCCATCCCCGCAAAATACCGGCTGATCTCATCTTTCTCCACAGTCTCACCTGAGACACGGGCAATCTCCGCCACCTCCCGCAGTGTATCTAAAAATAAATCTTTGTCAGCCATATGTTCTTTTCTCTCCATTTCTGTTCTGTATCTTTTCCTTTATAACACAAAACGACATCCGATGGCAATCCATTTCCGCTTAAGTTCCATTTCCACTTAAGTTTACCGCATCATGAGATCGTCCATATCAAATGACAAAACGTACATATAAAACGAGACAAACTGTTCCGGATGCTCAACTCCATATACATCACGAAGAAGGGAGGGCCAAAACGGACGCCTGACTTCCCTCCTGACCGGTTGGAAGAAATGCAGGATGCCTTTGAGTCATTTAAAAAAAGAAGCCCTTCGGAGGAAAGCAGAAGTAAAAAAGGGAACAGCCGTTCCAAAAGACTTTACGGACTGGCTGTTCCGACAGAGTGATATTATTGTTAAATTGTCAATATTATAATATATATCACCTTATTTATAATATGTTCATTGCTGCATTATAGGCACTCAGTGTCGCTTCCCCGATTTTTGCAGCAGTAACACAGTCACCGATTTTTACGATCTTTTTGTCGCTTGTAATGCCATCAAAAGCAGAAGTATCATTAGACACCATTCCTAACGCATACAGTATAGTATCTGCTTCCAGAAATTCTTCCGTTCCATCTTCTCTCTGAACAATCACGCCATTGTTCTGAATTTCTACGCATTTCGTATTCGGCATCATTCGAATCCCGTTCTCTGTCATAGATTCAATCAGTTGTGTACGATAGATGTAACTGCTCTCATGTGCCAGGCGAATTTGCATGTCAAACACAGTTACATTATGTCCCTGTTTTGCCAAATTCAGCCCAGCCTCACAACCTACCAGGCCACCGCCAACCATAACAACATTCTTTCCAACGGTAATATTTTTCTGATAAATATCAAGTGCCGGCGAAGCATTTTCAATTCCTTTAATCGGAGGCATTACCGGATGTGCACCAATCGCTAACAATATTACATCCGCATCAGATGTTTTTAAAAACTCTGGCGTTACCGGCATATTAAGACACACACGGATATTTCGGCGTGAAATCATCCGTATCATGGTATCTTTATACTCTGCAATATCGCCTTTTACAACATCTTTTTCCGCGAAATTCAAGACGCCGCCCAATCTGTCAGACGCTTCGTAAAGAGTAACCTGATGTCCACGCTCCGCAGCAGTAAGTGCTGCTTGCATGCCCGCGATGCCTCCGCCAACAATAACAACATTTCTGGAAGCTTCAGGGACAGGCATGTCTTCCGGGTAACAATTCAGATGAGATTCCGGATTAATCTCACAATGAGACACCTTCAGCCATGGCATGATACCATCATAAGGCACCTGCTGCTCCGGGTCAGGAAACTCCAGGCAATGCTGGCATCCCAGACATTTACGAATCTCATCCTCGCGTCCTTCACGGACTTTGTTGACAAACTCAGGATCGGCAATCATCTGGCGTCCCATTACAACATAATCACACTTATTATCTGCAAGCATCTGTTCAACCAAATCCGGATCCTGAATGTACCCTACAACGCCTACCGGAAAGTTAACCAGAGTTTTTATGTAAGCAGATAATTCTGCATTATAACCATGTTCATAAAATATCGTGTGCGAGCAGGCAGATTTCTCATCCAATCCACTGTAAAGACCCGACGAAATATGAGCACAGTCAATAATACCCTCGCACAACTGTAAAAAACGCCCAATTTCCTCAACTGTGGTTCCTCCCGGTACACCCTGTTTCCCGCTAACTCGGATTTCTATAATAAAATCTTTTCCTGTGTATTCGCGTATTGAATTCAGAACACGCAACGGAAATTTTGAACGATTCTCTATGCTTCCACCATATTCGTCAGTCCGGTGGTTAAAAAGCGGCGACAGAAATTCATCTATCAGGAAACCATGGCCGCCGTGAATGCAGACTCCGTCAAACCCCGCCTCTTTCGCATATATAGCTGCTCTAGCATAATCATTGCATACACTCTGCATCATTTCTTCGTCCATCGCCTGAATGTGACCGCCATCAGGAGTCTCACCTTCGCTCGGTCCCCATATTTCAGATCCGGGAATATTCGGCTTCATTGCTCCCGCATGACTCAGCTCCAGCAGGGCAACCGCACCACTACGTTTGATAAGCCAGGCAAATTTGCTGACAGCTTCAAATGCCTCTCCGCCATAAACATCCATATCAATCAACGGCAACGGCAGACTTGCAGCGTCACGACCGTTAATATCCAATCCGCCTACACAAACCATTCCGCAGCCGCCTCTGGCCGGTCCAAGCAACTTAGAATATTTTCCGGGAGCATAAGCAGCATTTCCATAATCGTTTCCAACAACTGTAGTACAGAATGCCATAGGCGCACAATTCACACGGGATGAAAGAGTATGCGTTCCGATCTGTAACGGAGCAAGAAGATGATTGTATTTCCCATCGTTGCGAACGTTTCTTACTTTCTTTACCGGAGGCTTGCTGATACGGCTCCCATGATCCAGTTTCATTTCCGCCAACACTTCCGCGGATCGTCCATTCAAGTCTCGATTATTCTTTGTTTCCATCCTAATTTTCTCCTTCTTAATCATATATTTCTCTGTTATAACTGCTTTTATGTCCTATCCACCAAATAATGATTAGTTTCTCAAATTTGCGTTTACTCTGGCAACATCCTCATCAATCGGCTCTACCTTGAGAATAATCGTTGCTACAACCGCAATAACCGCCAACACAAGCAACGTTCTATACGCACTCATATAACTGAAGTTTGTACCTATCAATCCAACCGTTGTAATCCCTATCCCGGTCATAATAGCATTCAGCGGTTGGATAACGCGGTACGCATTCTGGAAATCATACCGTCCCCAGATTGCCTGTGTACAAGCCACCATCATATTAGAAGATCCCCCCAGCATAAGTGCCAAAATCGGCAGAGATATGTAATGAAGCGCATGAACATTTGTCAGATTAAAAGCGACAGCAACCACAGCCAGGGAATTTATCAGAAAAGTCGTTACCTTTGTCCCCAGCTTGTAATCCAGCCATCCAATAAACATAGAACCAGGAATGGCAATAACACCCGCAATTGCAAGCATGACATAGATTTCTGTCGCTTCATAACCCTGTTCCGTGAATTTCCCGAAGAAATTAGACATAATTCCCATAGCTAAAAATCCTCCGATTCCAACCGTGATCCATAAAATCCACATACGGCCGGTTCTCAGACATTTCCCAATTGTCCATTTAGAGGTTTTGGCATATTCCAGATTTTGTTTCAACTCTTTCCTGGCTGTTTCAAAATCGTAATTCTTATTATTATCAGGATAAGCACCTTTTTCCTCTGGGAAATCCTTTGAATAAACCAAAATCACAATTCCTGTAACTAACGCTACGACCGCCAAAATTACATAAAAGGCTCCAATCTGTGCCGCCATAACTCCCACAAATGAAGTTGTTGTCGCTGCTGAAACCGGGAATCCCGCTGTCGCAATTCCTACCGCCACTCCACGTTTCGTCGGAAACCAGTTCGCGAGTACCTGACTGCTCAGTAACATTGAATTTACAAGCGTCAGAACATAGCAGACAAAATACCCAACTACATAAATAATCAATGCCAGCTTTGCATTTCCGGCAACAGCCACCGCTGAAGATCGTGACCATATAAATGCAAACACAGCAATTCCTACCATTGACATACCCCATATTTTTGAGGCAGTCTTCATTGCCATCAACTTTCCAAAAAGAATTGACCCCAGAATGCCCAGAACCGTTGCAATTGACGACAACGACCATAAGACATTTGTATTCAATCCTAATTCTCCAAATATCCCAATTGAGAGATTTAGGGAATCTGACGTCAGCGCGGAATAAAGATAACAGGATATAAATGCCAAAATTACAATAACTAATCCTTTCGCTCCCAGATTTAGACCACCGGTTTTTTTCTTGTTTTCCATTATGTAAATCCTCCATAAATTTATAAATTGTTGATTTTTACACGCAATGTTTCTCCGCCGCTGTACTTATCCTTCCATATGCATCCCCTCCTCGTGACTAACTATTCTATTAACAAAATCTGACATTTTTAAGGCTTCATTCCGTTTTCGGAATTTTTCGGTCTCCTCACACCCGCCGAGACTGCAAAGGCAACCGCCGTAACAATCAGCATCATAATAATTGTCACAGCATATGAGCCACTGATATCATATAATTTCCCCGCAATAACAGAAGCAAATGATGACACCAACAGAGAAGTATTTACCAGAGAAAAGTTCATCGCATAATTCTTTCGTCCGAAAAACTCAGCAATCAACGCAGAGTTTGTTGGAGTCACTCCCCCATTTGCAAAACCGCCAAAAACAAAGCCCACACAGATAAGCAGGAACATTCCTGATATCAAAGCTAAAAGCAATACCACTTCCGCAACAATAAAGAAAACCATATTCCCCGTCATCGTAAACCGATATCCCTTTTTATCATAAAGTTCTCCAAAAACCACCCGACCGACCCCATTAAAAATGGAAATCAATCCAACGACAGTCGCAAGAAGCCCATCAGGAACAGAAGACCTGGCCTGCGTTGCAATACCACTGGCCTGAGATACCAGAACCAATCCTGCAGCTCCTACCAAAACCGTCCAGATATAATAAATCCAGAATGTCGGCATTTTTATCATCTGCCTTGGAAACACTTCACAAACCGTCTGCCGTGCTGCTCTCTGACTTTCTGACTTTTCTCCCGGATGCCACTCACTCTGTGGTTTCACAAAAAAGGGACTGCAGATTACCATGACAATCAACACTGCCACCCCCAGGAAACGGAAAGAGACTTGCCAGGTATCAGTCCCATCTGAAGGCGTTATTGCCGTGTAAACCTTGCCAATGATAAAACTGCCGAAACCAAATCCCATCAACAGTATTCCGGAGATAAATCCGGGTTTATCCGGGAACCACAGAGAAACTGTACTGATAACTGCATTATAAATTAAGCCGGCACCCAGACCGCAAATCACCCCAAATCCAAGATATAAGAGCGTTGGTGAGGAACCAGTTTTCGAAGCAATCCAAAAACCCGCAGCAATTATAATTCCTCCGAACAGGACATAAAGTCTCGCACTGATTCTTTTCGAAAGCGTTCCCGCAACCAATCCGCCGATACAGAAAAATGCCATAACCAGAGTAAATGTCACAGACAGCTGTGCCGCGTTCCATGTCGGTCGAGCCGCTGCGATAGATTTACTCATCACAGACCACGCGTAAATCAAGCCTGCAAACAGGAGAACAACCACCCCCGCCGCCGCATAAAATCCTCGGTTCAAATTCTTCATTTTTATTTCACCCCCTTTCAAAAATCAATTGGGAAACGCTAAAACTTGTTATATTACGCTGCCAGGTAAACAGACTTATGCCGGGATTCAAACAAATTAAGCATTTTTTATAATCAAAGCGTCCACAGCGATAGCTCCCTCACCTTTTTGATATACGATTACCGGATTAACATCCATCTCTTTCAGGCTTTCACTGTTTCTCAAAGCATAATCGGAAATCTTCGACACAACTTCCGCCAGTGCCTCGATGTCCAATTCCGCTGAGCCGCGGTATCCGTGCAAAAGAGGAGCTGCTTTTAATTCCTCCAACGCGGCTACTACTTCAGCGATACTCAAAGGGGCAGGCAACAGCACGATATCTTTAAATATTTCTACAAAAATTCCTCCTAATCCTACCATGACCATCGGTCCCAGTTGCGGATCATTGCTGACTCCCACAAGAAATTCCTGCCCCTCAGGAGCCATCTCCTGGAAAACAATACCATCCACACAAGCCCCCGGGCATTTTTGCCTGCAGTTAACCAGGATTTCCTCATACGCACACTCCGCCTGATCCAGATTCTCAATTCCAGTTTTCACTCCGCCCACATTAGACTTGTGCGGGATATCCGCCGAACTAACCTTTGCCACCAGCGGGAACCTGAGCGTCTGAATCTTTCCGATATCTTCCCTCCTTTCAATCAAAACTTCCCGCGGAACCGGAATGCCTTCCGCAGCAAGAATTTTTTTACTCTCTGTCTCGGAATACATAACAGCCGTTTTTGTGCTGTCATACATGGCAGTGGGGATTTCCAGCGTATGCTCTTCGGCCCTGTATTCAATATAGCGATTCATATAGGACAGGCTCTGCAGGGACGGAGCTACAGAGGACAGGAGCGGGATCCCCGCATCATATAAAATTTTCCGATACTCCGGATTCCTGTCCCGCTCTGTAATGCAGTTCATTACCACCGGTTTGCAGTCCGGATTTTCCAGCCGCGCCCTTGCAAGCCCTGTTACAAATACCTCCATACTCTTATCATCCGCTGCACTCATATCCTGTCCGGCGACAATATAGCCAACATCCGGGCACTCACTCATAGCCTTAACTATGCCAGTGATATTAGCCGGTTTAAAAAACAAGTCAGTGGTTGCGTCCAATGGATTGGTTGCCGTAGAAAATGCCGGAATATACGGCCGGATTTTCTCTATCGTCGCATCATCAAATATCGCGAACTCTACGTCCGAGACCTGTGCTGCCTCTGCCATGAGGACATTTCCGCCTCCGGACAGATTAAATCCTGCGATTTTTGTACTCTCCGGCATATGATCATACAAAACCGCAAGCATATTTGACGTGACGATCAGTTCCTCAAAGGTATTGACAGAGACTACCCCGTATTTTTTAAAAACTGCTTCAAAGGATTGAAACGAACCCGCAAGGCTGCCTGTATGGGAGGACGCAGATTTCGCCGCAGCCTCTGAACGGCCGGTCTTTAAGACAACGATCGGCTTTCCGACTTCCGCCGCTTTTTTCAGGCACTTCAGAAAAAGCCGGGGCTTTTTTAATCCCTCCATATATAAAGCCAACACCTTTGTCTTCTCATCCCCGATAAAATAATCCATGAAATCTTCCATCGTAGTGACAGCGCCGTTCCCAACAGACACCTGATACGCCAACGGATAATTTCCCCGATCCGAGACTGCCGAAGAAAGGGCGCCGCTGTGAGAAAGAATTGCCACTTTCGGATCTCTGTGCATCAATTCCTCCGGCATCGCCAGACCCATGGTATTGACACCATCCGCTACATTCAACAAACCCATACAGTTTGGTCCCAGCACATCCATATCATATCTGGCAGCAATCTCTTTCAGTTCATCGTTTAGCTTTCTTCCCTCTTCTGTGTGTTCTTCTGTATACCCGCTGGCATATACGACAGCTGCCCGGATTCCCAGCTTTCCCGCAAGTTCCAACTGTTCGTTCACACCCTGTTTTGGAATTGCCAGCTCCACGCAGTCAACAGTTTCAGGAAGATCCGACATGGATTTATAACTTTTTACACCCAGAACCGTGTCATGGCTCGGATTTATAAAATAAAACCTGCAATTCTCAGCATTCTGGATCAGATTTCTCGCAGCAAATCCGCCAAATCCGAATTTTTCATTTGCTCCCACCAATGCAACACTTTGCGGACTTATCAATGCTTTTAAACTCATAGTTCCCCTCCCATTTTCATCATTATCCAATTCACATCTTACATAATCGCGCCGACAACCAATTGTACCAACAGCTCTCCGGGCTCACTTCGACTCCATACTTTTACTTTGCGGCTACTTAATGCCAGCCAAGCCTCATTTCAGGCGCATTCACCCCGGCAAACTTTACCTATCCATTTTGCTCCAAAAACAAGTTCATAGCGCTAAGGGAAATTTCTTCCTCAATGGTAACGCACATCAGGGACAGAACAACACCCGCAGCAATTACATTCGCCCCTTTCGGGTTATTCACGGACCGCGCCAGCGTGTCAAACGGAATCTCCTCAACCCGGATATCTGTTCGTGTCATTTCGACCCGATAATTGCCAATGATATCCGAATTCACCAGCAGAATACCTCCGGGACGCAGATTATCCGCAAACGTAAGGGACGGCCCGTTCATAGCCAGAACGATATCTGCTTCCTCCAGGGCAGGCGTTCCTACTTTCACCGGATCCGCTTTCACCACACAATATGCGCGCCCACCGCGCATCTCTGCGCCATAAGACGGAATCCATGTCGCATACATGCCATGTGCCAACACAGCATCTGACACAATGAGCCCGCTTGTAAGAACGCCCTGACCGCCAAATCCGGCAAAAACTATCTCTTTCATCCTGCTTATACCCCCTTTTCCCTGTCTCTGATAATTCCAAGCGTATAAAATTCTGTTACCTTATTTTCCACATGCTTATACGATTTTTCCACCGACATCCCCCAGTTGGTGGGGCACGGACAACACACCTCAATCATGCAGAAACCCTCGTTGTTCATCTGTGCTTCTACAGCTCTTTCCATATATTTTTTCAGCTTCCGAATCTCTGCGGCGTTATGAACAGAAGCGCGTGCCACAAATGCAGGGTCAAAATCAGACGCAACCATCTCAGGTACATGAATTGGCAGAGGGCCGTCCAAAGGTCTTCCATATGGACTTGTCGCCGTGACCTGCCCCGGCAGAGTAGTCCACGCCATCTGCCCACCCGTCATACCGAAGTTAGAATTATTGATCGTGATCATCAGAATATTTGCCTTTTGATAAGCAGCATTTATTGTATGCTCAATTCCGATCACATATCCGTCGCCATCTCCTTGATATGTCGCTACAAACAGTTCCGGGCGGCAGGATTTTATACCCCTTGCCGCCGCTGCTGCGCGCCCATGGGAACACTGGAGAACATCACCGTCCAATGCCCAAAGATGACAGCTGCATCCCACACCGGCAGCAATGATATTGCGATTCGACAATCCTTTTTCTTCCAGTACTTCACAAAGCACACGAACGACAATGCCATGCCCGCAACCCGGGCAGAACATAAGCTGCCGCTGCATTTTTGCAAGGTCGCATCTTCTGTAACGACATTTAAAACACCGCCTTTCTATGATTCTCTTTGATTTCCTTATATACCTCACATATTTTCCTGACTGTAGGCAATACCTGTCCGCTCGAGAGAAGATAAACCGGTCGATTGATATATTTTTTAGATGCAAGCGCCACATCCTCAATCATCTGCCCAAGATCGGTCCCTTCCACGGATATAAAAGCTTTTACCTCTGTTGAAAACTTCTGAAACGCTTTTTCCGGAAAAGGCCAAAGACTGACCGGTCGGATCAAGCCAACTTTTTCACCCTTACCGCGTAATACATCGATCGCATCCATCACCGCTCTTGAAGGCAGTCCAAATGCCACAAAAATAAACTCTGCATCATCCGTCCTGTAATTCACCCATCGCTGCTCATTCTCTTTCATCAGCAGCCATTTTCCCGTCAGGTCTTCCTCCACATCCTCCGCCATATTCCAGGAACCGTTATTTCCATTTTTCCCGGTACCATCAAGACTCCATACGTATGGCGATGGCAACGGGCCAAATTCCGGCATCTCACAAGGTTCACGCATCTGACCCAGATTCGCCTCTGACATAATAACCAGCGGGTTCCTGTATTTCTCTGCTAATTTAAATGCATACTGCATGATATCTACACTTTCCTGGACGCTGTTCGGTGCAAGGACGATCGTCCGATATCCTCCCTGCCCACCGCCCCTCGTATCACGCAGATAATCTGTCTGTGCTGTATTCAGACTCCCCAATCCGCATCCCCATCGAGTCACGTTTAAAACCACGCAGGGCAGCTGCATCCTGCACATATAAGAAATTCCTTCCTGCTTTAGCGCCATCCCCGGTCCGCTGGAACTGGTCATGGAACGGATTCCTGTCGCCGACGCTCCATAGATCATATTAATCGCCGCCAGTTCACTCTCAGATTGAATAAAGACTCTGTCCAGCTGCGGCATCCTTCCCGATAAATACTCCATTACCTCTGTCTGCGGTGTAATGGGATATCCCGCATAAAACTGTAGCCCGGCACGCAGTGCCGCCTCAGCAATAGCCACATTTCCTTTTACCATCTCTCTCATTCCGGATTACACCTCCTCCCTGATTTCAAACACAACATCCGGACATACTGTATAACAGTTGCCGCAGAAAACACACTTTTTACAATCCACCTCTACTGTCGCATAGCCGGAGCTGTTATAGTGTCTCGACAGATAAATTGCCTCCTTCGGGCAGTTTAATATACACATGCCGCACCCTTTACACCATTCCTCCCTGACCGTAACTGTCAACTCAAATTCCTCCTCTCCATGTACGCGATCGCCTGCAACACACATTAGCATTCCCTGCCATGCCCGGCTTCCGGTATTTGCTTTTAGCATATCTGGTTGAAAGTACTGCAGATATGTTTTATATGTTTTATGAGAGTATATCCTCTGAGTTAAATGAATGGCTATGAGATTATTTCCAAAGTCACACCAATATTATCCACTTTTCCTGTTTTTTCTTACAAATACACTTTTTATACTGGGGTTTTGGTAAAAAAAAAGATGATTTGCCCGGCTAATTTTTTTCATATTTTGTCTTTTTTGACGATGATTTGGCGGAGCATTCTTTTTATAATTTAGGAAATTTATGTATGAAAGGGGAATTCTTTATGAATCCGAAAAAACAATTTGGTATCCGTATTGACCATGCAGGAATACATGTCAGCAATTTTGAACGAACCTATCAATGGTACCATGAAATATTTGGTTTTGAA
Source organism: Clostridiales bacterium (assembly GCA_021203005.1). GTDB lineage: Bacteria > Bacillota > Clostridia > Lachnospirales > Lachnospiraceae > Eubacterium_I. Next base: position 27,203 of record JAJQCB010000095.1, read on the forward strand.
CGAATCCCTGAACAGAACACCTCTCCGTTCGAGGGCGGAGTATTTCCGAAAATGACCTGGATCCGGCTGGGGGACTTTTTCCTTGAAGTCTACGAAGTCCAGGATGCCCAGCCCTATAATCTGGTAGATCTCGAATGGACACTTGGCGTCAAACACCTGAACTTCCTGGTAGATGACCTGGCCGGTTTTCTGGAGTATATCCGTTCCAGGGACGATGTGAACATTCTGGTGGACAATACATACACCGAAACCGATGGCGCCGTATACCTGACGGATCCGGACGGCATTCTGGTAGAAGTAACCATGCGCAAAGAATAGTGAAAACAGAAAAAACGAATACAGCAAATCAAAAAAGGAGAATCTTCTATGAATATTGACGGTGTATATAAATGCAAACTGGAATTCAACCCGGACGGATGCCCCCTGCACCTGACCCGCATGGGGGTGATGGTACTCTACGAGGACGAAAACCAGTTAAAGGGACGGATGTTCCCCACTTATTTCTGGCTAAACAGCCCGTTTCGGTGCGGCAAGATAGACGGAAACAAATTTAAATTCACCGTACATTTTGCAACACCCTGTCAACAGTTTTCCATGGATGTGTCCGGGGAGGTAAATGATGGAGTTGTCACCGGAACAGCTGACACGCCTACCGGTCCGTACTTATTAACCGGCACACGCATTTCCGATGTGGAACGATAACCGCAATACAGTTTTTTTCGAAAACCCTTTATAATCCTTTGCAAAACGGCGTTTCCTGACGGAATCGCCGCTTTGCATCATTAATTAAAAATAGCAATCCTCACTCACGATAAAAATACATACCCTTTTTTGTGATTTTCAGTTATACTAAAGAACAGCAGGACACAAAAAAACAGAACCATCAAGAAGCAAAAAACCGGAGGTAATCGACTTGAAAAGCACTATGAAACAGATCTCCCTTCTGCTGGAACCGACCCACACAAAACCATTTCTTTTTCACCGTTCTACGGAAGCAGTATACGATCTTGTAGACTATACACCCGATATAAAAGAAACAGAACCACAAATTCTTTATATCACAGATTACAAAAATCTCATAAATCTGCTTTACGATGATCAGCCACTGAACATCCTCTGCTTCAACGCCCCTTGTCTGGATTGTCCCTCTCTGCTTAAACCGCAGTGCAATCTGATCCTCACAACAGACCTTGTCAGTGCCGCTGACCTCTTTGCCCGTTATCAATGTCATCAACCACAAACAGATTACTCGCAACAGCTGTTGTCCGCCCTGCCTGACAGAGATCTCAGGGAGCTTTGCAGAATCACCTCCGTGCACTTTCTGAATCCTGTCATAATATGCAATCCGCTTTTTGAAACTGTCGCTTTCGAGTCCTATTTCCAAACGGATGCCCGACTTAACCAGTATATTGACAATAATATATTAAAAGAGCCTTTTCGCAGGACTTTCGACAATAACCATTCCGTACATAACTTTGACCAGGAGACAAAGACCAATTATTCCTGTTCGGTCGTATCGAATTCCGACATACCCCTCTTTTATATCCTGATAATTGAAAAAAATACATTCCTGACGGAAAACGAAGTGAGGGAACTGTCATCTTTTAACACCGCTTTGGCAATTTATTATCATATGAAGCCGAAAGGTGACGTAGAATTCCAGTTTATGCACGAATATTTTCTAATCAAACTGATTGAAGGTGACCAGGACCGTCATTCCCTGAATTATCGTGCAAAGCTGTTAGAGATTGCCCTGAAAAAATATAATTATATTATCGTGGTTAATTCTCTGCACGAAAACAGCGTCCCCTCTCTGCGGCTCCGGCAATATGCCCAATCCTTCCGTCAGCTTTTTCCCGGAATTGCCGCTATTTATAAAAACCTGATTGTGATTCTGTATACCAGCGATCAGGACACTTTTTCAGATTATGCGCTGGAGAGTTTTCGCAAACTATTGGTGCGACATAACCTGTATGCCGGAATCAGTAATTGTTTTGAGGATTTTTCTGCCTCAAAAAAATACTTTCGTCAGGCTCTGGAAGCAATTTCCCAAGGTACGATTGCCCCGTTCCTTGCAGATCGAATCTTCTTTTTCAGCAAGCTACTTCCTTACCGTCTGATGAGCACACTTCCTGGTTACACTTCCTTGGAAGAATGTATTGCACCCTGCGTACAAAAATTAATCAAATATGACAAAGAACACAAGACTGACTTTACAGACACAATGAACGCTTATGTTCAAAACGTATGCAATGTCACAAAAACTGCTGCTGATCTGCATATGCACCGCAACACTCTCGTATACCGCATTAAAAAAATTGAAGAAATCACAGGGACAGACTTCAGCAGCGGCGAAGCACTGTTAAACATTCTTTTTTCATTTAAAGCACTTGAACTGATTAAACATGGAAAAAGTACTGAGGTAGAATAACTAGATACGGCGTACGGCGCTCCTGTGAGTGCGTGGCCGCTTATCATTCATCCCGCTGATCACCTATTACCAGAACCGCCTGAACGACTGGGGGCTGTGCTTCCGCCAGTGCAGGATGTGCGGAAAATATTTCCTTGCAAGGAGCCAGCGCTATGACCTGTGCAGCGATAAATACAGCGCCCGCATCGGCTGATCTCCCGCCCCTGGGGCAAACGATGTGCCGGATATCATTCCCTGCACACGTCCCTTGCATGTAACCAATTTTATCAGCTTTGGGAACCCATACAGTCCCCCAGCAATGATAAATGCAGCTGCTACAATCCAAACTGCTATCATACAAACCTCCTCTAAAGCACATTCGCGCTCTGGAAGAAGCCGTTCCACACCCGAATTCCTGTCAGATACCGCTTGATGCATTATGCATATTTGACATTATGATACCAAAATCTTCCGGATGATGCAGATTAAAAAACTCATAGATGCAGTCGCGCGTTCACTTTTCTCATTATTATCTGTTCTGGTTTCCCCACTCGCATAACTGATCCAATACCTTGACAAGAGAATGGCCTCTTTCTGTCAGGGAGTATTCCACTTTCGGAGGGATTTGAGGATAGACATTACGGATGATGAGGTCATCCGCTTCCAGCTCCTTTAAGTTTGCGCTCAGTGTTCTGTCTGCGACCTTGATATACCTCTGCATTTCATTGAAACGCACCGGCTCATATTCCATCAGACAGTAAAGAATGACTGGCTTGTATTTGCCTGAAATGAGCGAGAGCGTGTAGCTGTAACCGGTATCTTCAAAGTTCGCATCTTCAATCCGTTTTCTTTTCATAGCTTACCTCCAGATAAGTACCTAACAAAAATGTAGGTACTTGTATACCTGTTTGTACCATGTTATCATATATTCAGTTTCAGGACAAGAAGGGTACAGGGTTATTTTGTTTCTGAAAAACCAGAAATCACAGGAGGCGCACATCATGAGAAAAAATATTAAAACGACAGAAGCCATTTTTCCAATGCCGGTATTGATGGTTGCGACATATAACGAAGATGGCAGTGTTGATGTTATGAATGCCGCATGGGGGACCATGCTGGAACGGAATCAAGTGATCCTTAACTTGACGGAGACTCATAAGACGGTAAAAAACATCAAGGCAAGGAATTGCAATGCTATCGGCTGTTTTGAGAAGCGATGTTGCTATTCAGGTTAGCATAAATATCATGAATGCCTTTGTAGAAATGCGTCGTTTTATCTCTAACAATGCTTTTCTCTTTGAACGTATCAGCAACGTAGAATTAAAACAATTGGAATACCAGAAAGTAACCGATGAAAAATTGGAGCAGATATTTGAATACATATCTGAACATGAAGAATCCAATCAAAAGGTCTTCTTTCAGGGGCAAATTTACGATGCTTTTGGCCTATTGATCAGCCTGATTCAAAAAGCAGAGAAAAACATAACGCTGATTGATGGATATGTGGATGTAGACACATTGAATCTACTCTGTAAGAAAAACGGCAGAGTATCTGTTACCATCTACACGCACGAAAAAACAAAGTTAAGCGAGGCGGATGTAAAGAAATTTAATGCTCAATACCCTACTTTGGATGTGAATTACACAAAAGCATTTCACGACCGTTTTCTCATTCTTGATGAAAAGATTGCATACCATGTTGGTGCATCATTGAAAGACGCTGGGAAAAAGTGCTTTGGCATTAGTTTAATTCAGGATGAAGGGATCGTTCAGGATATTTTACAACGACTGGAATTAGAAACAGAAGATAGTTTTTAAGGTCACAACCTGTGACCTTAAAGACAAATT
>JAJQCB010000217.1 GCA_021203005.1 Clostridiales bacterium
GTGCCGTATTTTCCGCAGGGGATGTCCGAGAGGGACAGGCCCGAGGCCAGCATGGCGGAGACAAGCGCGATGGGAAATCCGGTCGCCTTGGACGCCAGTGCGGAGGAGCGGGAGGTGCGGGGGTTGATCTCAATGACGATGATCCGGTCTGTCTTCGGGTCATGGGCAAACTGTACGTTGGTGCCGCCGATGACCTGTACCGATTCCACAATCTTGTAAGCCTGTTCCTGCAGACGCTTCTGAACCTCCTCGGAGATGGTCAGCATCGGTGCGGAGCAGAACGAATCGCCGGTGTGGACGCCCATGGGGTCAATGTTTTCGATGAAGCAGACCGTGATCAGGTTGTTGTCCTTGTCGCGGATGACTTCCAGTTCCAGCTCTTCCCAGCCGAGGATGGATTCCTCTACGAGAACCTGTCCCACCAGGCTCGCCTGCAGCCCGCGGGCACAGACCGTCTTTAACTCTTCTTTATTATAAACGAGGCCGCCGCCGGCGCCGCCCATGGTGTAGGCCGGGCGCAGCACCACCGGATAACCAAGCTCGTCCGCGATAGTGAGGGCTTCCTCCACGCTGTAGGCGACCTGGCTTCTCGCCATCTCAATGCCCAGCTTGTTCATTGTATTTTTAAATTCGATGCGGTCTTCGCCGCGCTCGATGGCGTCCACCTGCACGCCGATGACCTGCACGCCGTATTTGTCCAGAATGCCCTTCGTGGCAAGCTCGGAGCAAAGATTTAATCCCGACTGTCCTCCCAGGTTGGGAAGCAGGGCGTCCGGGCGCTCTTTAGCAATGATCTGCTCCAGGCGCGTGACGTTCAGCGGCTCGATGTAGGTGACGTCCGCGATCTCCGGATCCGTCATGATGGTGGCAGGGTTGGAATTGACCAGTACGATCTCGTAGCCCAGCTTTTTCAGCGCTTTGCAGGCCTGGGTGCCGGAGTAGTCAAACTCGCAGGCCTGGCCGATGATGATCGGACCGGAGCCGATGATCAGTACCTTGTGAATATCTGTTCTCTGTGACATCTTGTGTCCTCCTGTGTTTAGTAGTTCGATAAATCCCCTTATCGCTCCATATTATAAGGGAGAAACCATGGGGATGTAAAGGGAAAGATGCGCTATGCGCAGCAGGGAATCTGTCTTACTTACCATTTTGCGCTTTGTAATTTTCGCCCCAGTCCCACATGGCATCCAGAATCGGTTTCAGACTGTAGCCGAGATCGGTCAGTGTATATTCCACATGGGGCGGCACTTCGGGAAATACTGTTCTGGTTAACAGGCCGCTCTCCTCCATCTGCCGCAGCTGGGCGGTCAGGACCTTCTGGGAAATGTGCCCGATGGATTTTTTTAATTCTCCAAATCGTTTCGTTCCGGGAAGAAGATCCCGGAGGATCAATACTTTCCATTTATCACTGATCAGCATCAGCGTCGTCTCTACCGGGCAGGCGGGTAAATCTTTTGCCGGTGTGGTCTGAATATCTTTTTCTGTTTCCATATAAATCTCCTTTTTGCCTCTTTTGTCGGGATTCCCTTAATGGTTTCTCCTGGTAACTATGGCACCACAGTGTAACTATGGCACATTATTGTGCTTACTTTACAGATTTTCCGTACTCCTTTATTATATAGACAGCAAGAGGGAAATACAAGATGATTCTGATCAGATCATCTTCCCAAGTGCGAGTGTGCCGGCAAAAAATCACATATGGAAATCAAAACGTATGGAGGTAACCATCATGGAAAAAGTAATCGAATTTTTAAACGCAAACCCGGTTCAGTATCTGGCGACTGTCGGCCGTGACGGAAAGGCAAAATGCCGCCCGTTCATGTTTGCCGGCGAGATGGCCGGCAGGCTGTGGTTCTGCACCAACAATACCAAAGAGGTCTATAAGGATATGCAGGAGAATCCGGAGATCGAAATCTCTGTATCCAGCCCGGAGTATGCCTGGATCCGTCTGCACGGCACAGCTGTGTATGAGAACAACATGGCAGCCAAAGAAATGTGCATCCAGAATCCCATCGTGAAGGGTCAGTATCAGACCGCGGACAACCCAATCTTTGAGGTGTTCTATCTTGACAATGCGCACGGCCTGATCGCGGACTTTTCCGGAAATCCGCCGTATGAATTTTAATCAGGAACGCTGCAGCTTATAATGAGAAATGGGAGGGGAAACTCATGACAAACCAGGATTATCTGAAACTACTTGTGGAGGACATTCACTCCTCAGTGGTTGCCACGATCGGTACAGACGGTCATCCTCAGACCCGCACTATTGATATGATGCTGTGGGATGAAGAGGGTGTTTACTTCCTGACGGCGAAGGGAAAAGCCTTTTATGACCAGCTTACGAACCAGCAATATATCGCACTCTCCGCCACGAAGGATAAAAAAAGTGTGTCTCTGCGCGGAAAGATTCAGAACATTGGCAGCGAAAAGCTGGATGAGATCTTTGAAAAGAATTCTTACATGCAGAAGATTTATCCCGATGGTACCCGCGAAGCGCTGGAAGTGTTCCGATTATACGAGGCAAGCGGAGAATTCTTTGATATCAGCGACCCCTCCCATGTAGTGCGTGACAGCATTATAATCGGTCGGCCGCAATCGGCAGTGAGCGGCTATTTTGTGGGAAATGCCTGCATTGGATGCAAATTATGCTACTCTGTCTGTCCACAGAAGTGCATCGACATCTCCGCAAAGCCGGTGGTCATCGATCAGAACCGCTGCCTGCACTGCGGACGCTGTGCGGAGATCTGCCCGAAGCAGACGATTGAAAAGAGGGGATAGACATGACACAGGAGGAACGCAGAAAATATCTGATCAGGGAGTTGCTGGCGGAGAATCCGCAGTACCGCAAACTGGAAACTCCGGACACGGAGCAGGAGCAGAAACGTCTTCTGCGGGCGCTGTTCAATGTGCGGATGCCGGCTCCGGTAAGCGATGCATTTCTGGAAATTCAGAATGCTTATCTGCAAGAAGAGATCCGACAGAAAGGTATTACAGATTTTGCGGATCTGACGCCGGTACAGGATGGTATCTATCTCTGGCAGGGAGATATTACCACGCTCCGCTGCGGAGCGATTGTCAATGCGGCAAACTCACAGATGCTTGGTTGTTTCTGTCCGAACCACGGCTGCATTGATAATGCAATTCACACATTTTCAGGCATTCAGCTTCGGGCAGCCTGTGAGAAACTGATGGAACAACAGGGGCACGAGGAGGAAACCGGTCGGGCGAAAATCACGCCGGCCTATAATCTGCCGTGTGAGTATGTCATTCATACCGTAGGTCCCATTGTCGGCGGGCGGCTTACCCAAAAAGATAAAGATTTGCTGGCATCCTGTTATCGCTCCTGTCTGGAGATCGCAGATCAGAATGATATCAGCAGTGTCGCGTTCTGTTGTATTTCCACCGGGGAATTTCATTTTCCAAATGATAAAGCGGCGCAGATTGCCGTCAATTCGATAAAGGACTATAAAGAACAGACTCACAGTGAAATCGAGGTGATTTTCAATGTCTTTAAAGACATCGATTTACAAATCTACCGGAGGCTTCTTCGGTGAACATGTCAGCAAAGTTATTCCTACGCATTCTTTGACTGAAGAGAAACTACTGCGGCTGAAAAAGGAAGTGGAGACGGCAGATGCTATCGTTATCGGCGCCGGCGCCGGATTGTCCGCATCGGCAGGAATGAGCTACAGCGGGGAGCGCTTTGAAAAATATTTTTCAGATTTCCATCGGAAATACGGCATCACCGATATGTATTCCGGAGGCTTTTATCCTTTTGATACACTGGAAGAATACTGGGCGTGGTGGTCGCGCCATATTTTTGTCAATCGATATGCGGCAGGCGTCGGAAAGCCGTATGCCGATCTGCTGGAACTGGTCAGGGACAAAGACTATTTTGTGCTGACGACTAACGTAGATCATCAGTTTCAGCTGGCAGGATTTGATAAAAAAAGACTGTTTTATACCCAGGGCGACTATGGTCTGCGGCAGTGCTCAAAGCCCTGTCATGACAAAACCTATGAGAATGAGGATGCTGTGCGGCGGATGATCGCAGCACAGGGGTTCAATGTGACGGAAAACGGTGAATTGATACATTCGGACACCGGAGCGCTGAAGATGGCAATTCCTTCGGAACTGATTCCCCGCTGTCCGGTCTGTGGTGCGCCTATGAATATGAATTTGCGCTGTGATGATACCTTTGTGGAGGATGAGGGCTGGCACAGGGCAGCGGAACGTTACACGCTGTTCCTTCGCCGTCACCAGAATATGAAAACGCTGTTTCTTGAACTGGGAACGGGTATGAATACACCTGGCATAATAAAATTCAGCTTCTGGCGAATGGTTCACGAGTGGCCGGATGCGACATATGCCTGTATCAACCTGAATGAAGCCTATGCCCCGGATGAAATACGGAAAAAATCCATCTGTATCAATGATGATATTGGAAAAGTATTGGAGCAACTGTAACCTGCACGTGGTGGAAACCGGCATGAAGCCTATAATGGGTTGATCTTGATCATGATATCACCACCTTTCCGACCATGGATTTGTGGAACCTGAAGTTGAAGGTTTATCCTGGGAGACATAACAAGGGACTGCAAAAGTGGTCCCTTGTTGTTTCATAAACTCAATTTAGCTCCCAATGGTTGTCACAGAAGAATGACACAATAAA
>JAJQCB010000226.1 GCA_021203005.1 Clostridiales bacterium
GGAGTTCCGGCTGGTCACCGACCCAGTCGATATACATCCGCTCGCCAGGGATCCGTTCCACCGGCATAGAGACAGAATCCTGCCCAAAGTTTTCTTTTATGAATTCGCCGTAAAGCTTGTAAAACTGCGAAAGCTGATAGCCGTCTGGATGCTCCTGTTTGTATTCCATCCAGACGAATGCGAGATCCGGCCGTTTCATCGCCATCATCCGGCGGTGGATCTCATAGAAATCCGGAGGTTCCTTTTCAGACCGGCGAAGGTTTTCCGGAGGATAGAAAGCGGTTTCTACATCTTTTGGCGGCATGGCTTTCAGATCATCGAGTGGAATTCCGATCTCTTTGAAGCGGTTCATGATAAGGGTGACGGTACTGCTCCCAATATCATATCGACGTTGGGTGGTGAGATAGCCGATGCCTTGCTGGCGCAGTTCTATCACACCAATGATTGTTGAGTAGCTTTGCATTTGGTGCTCCTTTCTCATATGGATGGTTGATGAGTTACAACATCCATTATAAAGAAAAGCACGCCGTTCGTGGCGGAATAGCTACGCCGCCATGTCGGAATTCATACGCCGCTCATTTCGGAAAACTCACGCCGATGGGCCGGAATTTGCAGTCTCTGGAAAAATCAAATTTATCTATGGAAATCACATACTTCGTTAAAACAAAAGATGTTCGATATTTTTTGAATATAATTTGTTTCAGCAAATTATGAGTGCGATACTTTTTAAAAATATTTTCCCTGCCTTTCAGAAATTCCCCCGCAGCAAATCTTTCCCCACTCCGAAGAATTCCCGCAGCATGTTATTCGGCAGATACAGCGGATCAATTCCTGCCGCAATTCCGCAGACATGCTCCATCCCCAGATGCTTCGCCAGATGTACGCTGCGGAACACATGAAAATTGTTCGTCACAATCCCCACCGTATCTGTTTCTGGATCAAAATAAGCACTGCTGTACCGCAGATTTTCCTCCGTGTTCAGCGACTTTGCCTCCACAAGGATACGCTCCGCCGGAATTCCTTTCCCGACCAGATATTCATACATTCCCTCCGCTTCCGCATATGGTTCATTTTTTCCCTGTCCGCCGGAGACGATACAGACTGTATCCTCATTTTCGATCAGATACTCATAAGCCGCATCCAGCCTATATTCCAGCACGTCGCTTGGTCCGCTTTCATATACCTGCGCCCCCAATACGATAATATAGTCCAGCCCATCTTCTCCTTTCGCAGAAAATCCACTGATAATGCAGCCCTCCACCGCAGCAAAAACCAGGATTGCCACCGCAATGACCACAGCCAGGATCCGCCGGAGCAAAACCGGCATTTTCGCCCAGATCTGAACGTGCACGCCGACCGCCAGTAAAAGAAAAAGAACGCCGAGCGCCAGCCAGAGAATAAAGGTATAGGTTCCGGACTGGACACGATATACGAAGACACCGTAAACCAGACAAAACAACCCGATGATTCCGATTACAATTTCTATCTTTCGCATAATATTACCTCCTGCTCCACTCTATTGTATCGTCTCTTGTAATATAAAGCAAATCATAACAGCATTCTCTGCCTTACTTTATAATTTCCGGACAATCGACACTCCAGAACAGGAGGAAACGAAAGAACATATGGAATATTGAAATCATCACATCCTACCAGAACCAGTATTTCTTTTTAAGAACAATATAGAGTACAATACCCCCGACCAACAGGATCACCCCGCCGACGACAAAGTACCGGATCCTGACCCGGCTCTCTTTTATCTTTTCCGATGTGATCTTATACTGCCCCGGCGATGTGATCGTGATCTCATCCAGCTGTTCTGTGCTGATCTGCTCATAACGGCTTTTGGATTCATTGTAAAGATAGAGATATTCCCCCTCCGGGTCTTCCAGATATAATGTCACAGAGCCGCACAGGTACTCCCCATCATTTATGCAAAAGGAGATACCGTCCGGCTCCTGCGTCAGCCCGATGTCTGTCTTTATCTCATTCGCATAGTTCTCGATCTGTGCGCCGTCAATCGTAAAACTGTAGCCGGAGCCGACCACAGTCAGAACTTTTTCATTTTCGTACATATATTTCAGCATGTTGCCGCTGATCACATCCATCTCCTGCGCATATACAACTGTCGCATATTGAACAGTCCCCTCAACTTCTGTTTCAGCAAGATCCTCCTCTGTCGTTTCCGTGAAAGAGGCATTGACGATCACCGTGACCGCCGCCATGAGGTCACCATCAGAAACGATGACCGTTGTATTTCCTGTCGCCTCTGCCGTGACCAGGCCGGAAGATGAAACCTCCGCTACCTTGGGAGACAGGCTTTTGTATGTGATCGCCTGCGGGGCGTCAGCAGGAGAGACAGAAGCGCTCAGCTGATATGTCCCGCCCGGTTTCAACACGAGATAATTCTGGTTTATGGAAATCTTTGTGGTCGACACAATGACAGAGATCGTAGTGCTCACGGTGACATCCCCGGCAGAGGCGAAAATGGTGACTGTCCCCTTGCTGATCCCCTTGACCTCCCCGGAAGAATTGACCGTTGCTATCCCTGTATTGGAGGATGTAAATGTCACGGCTGCGTCTGTTGCGTCTGCTGGCAGGACTGTCGCCGTCAGCGTCATCGTTTCCCCAATAACCAGTTCCTCCTCATGGTTTGAGATCTCGATGGCGGTAACCGCAATTTTCTCTTCCTCCGTATCCGTCAGGTCAGAGCTGGCAGAGTCGTCCGTTTCCGTTTCTTCTGATCCATCCTCCTCTGTCTCTTCTGGCGTATCTTCTGATTCATCCTCCTCTGTCTCTTCTGTCATATCTTCTTCTACAGCCTCCTGCCCAGTTATCTCTGTTTCTTCTATAGAAGAAGCCGCAGCTGCTTCTGGAATGGATACACACGCAAACACAGACAGAAAGCAGAAAACCAAGACGGATATATAAAACTTTTTGCCATATGTATTTTTTCTCGTTTTCTTATGATTCCTGTTTTTCATTCTCTGATAAATTCTCCGACGGTTTCTCTGACTCTGCTTTCTTCTGTATTTCTTTTGAAAACAGCCACATGGCAAACATCGTTAATGCTATCCCAAATACTGCCGATAAAACAAAATACCTGTCATAACAGGTTACGATTGCATCGGAAGCAAAAGTGGCGATCAGGTTCACCAGCATATGAATCAAAATCGTATACCCCATGCTGCGGCCTTTCCGGAAAAAATAACCCATGACAGCTCCCATCACAAAGGCATACGCCCCCGTCACAAAACTGGTATGGCAGACCCCGAACAGCAACGCCTGCCACAAATTCGCAACCCAGAACGGCATGATTTTCCGCGCATAGTTAAGAGTAATTCCCCGAAATGCCGTCTCCTCCACAAGCGGCGCGAGAATGACTGTATTTATCACATACAGCGGTGTCAGGTTACTGCCGCCTCCTTCACTGAGCAGCTGGTATACCCAGCTCAAATCCGGGAAAAAAGTGGTAATCCCAACGACAATGAGCCTCGTCACAAATTGCAGCCCGGCAGCAGCCAGAACCAGTGACAATAACACCAGCCAAAGCGACATTTTTTCAATGGAAATATCATCGCAGGCGCTTGATTCACAAAAGGCCGCGCAACATTTGATTTCTTTTCCGACAGGACTTCCTTTTTCCTTATCCGGCTATACCAGATTCCGCACAGGATAATTCCTGAAGCATAACAAATCAATGACATGAGATTATACAGCTGAATCTGTATCCCGCCAAATGCCAGGGTCCAGTTTACCATCGTCCCCAAAGGGATTACCGTAACAGTTTCCAGCCCCAGGAGAATAAACAGGGGGATGAAACTGAACAGGAAATATGCAATTTTCTTTTTTATATTAAGCGAATTATTCATACGCGGGCCTCATGCTCCTAGTACAGCATAATAATTATATGTTCTTTGCGTCCAGACTGGCAACCATTACATATAATATATATTCAAATCAATACTACAAAGTTCATCATTTATCAAGCCTAGCATCAGATGGTATACTATCGTATCATCGTCTTCCTCTTCATAGGCAGAATATACATAATACTCGTCTTCCGGGTAACTTAATGATTCATCATAACCATCCCCAAAAGCCAGTTGGATATCCTCTAATGAACTTCCAAGTCCGACTCCTTTTATTTCAAATTCCGGATACACAGAGAAATCCAAATCTCCCTCAACAGAATATAAGTCTACACTTAGCGTCCAGACTCCATTTGTTATTAATTCGTTTTCCAAATCCTCCACTGTATCAATTCCGCTGCCAAGCCGTTTACTGGATAAATAAAGAGGGATTTTCTCGTACTTTTCATTTTCCATCACCAGGAATATTAAGGTTTCTCCCTCCTCATAATCATCATATGTATCCTGAGATATCGTCCATCCATTCGATAATATATCTTCATAGGCAACCGGAATGGTATATTCCTCTCCTTCAAAGACAAAGCATTTAATGTCATCCGCTGAAAAACCAATCTCGCTGTTTTCTTCAACACTATTTTCTATATCCGTTCCAATTGTTTCTACATTGCCACATCCTGCGGTTAATATTAAGAATATAAAGAAAAAAATAAAGATACTATTTAACCTGAATTATTCACGGCGACCTGATTTTTCCATATACCAGACACCGAT
>JAJQCB010000240.1:0-682 GCA_021203005.1 Clostridiales bacterium
TTTTTAAATTTTTTTTTTTTTTTTTTTCCTGCCCCTCTCGGGGGCTCTATATTCTCAATACAAAGAGATGAGCTTGATGATGACAGCAACACAGAGTTTCCGTCCCCTCTCGGGGTCTCTATATTCTCAATGCTATGCAATACAGCCGTACAAGTCAATCTCTCTCTCGTTTCCGTCCCCTCTCGGGGTCTCTATATTCTCAATCCCACCCGCTACAGCCCAGAAAAATCAAGGCCTCTGAGCTGCATTTGCGGGGGAAACTTAAATCCTACGCAAAATGTCTTTCTCACAGATTGCGAAAGGTCCAAAATCGCCAGGGAAATCAAGGTGCGGGGGAAAATGAGTTCCGTGGGCGCCAAATCCCCTGCTTTCTATCATTTCGTGTTTCTGGAAAGCTTCATACGACACAGTCCCATCTGATATATTTTCTTTTCATAGTAAGCCATTTTGCATGTATGCGGCGAAACATGCTGCCCCCGGTCGCTGTTATGTTTATGTGTATCCGGTACACCAAGAACCCGGAATAAATCCGCCGTGATTCCTACGCCCTGTTTCCTGCCATACAAAGAATAAACCTCTGTTTTCGTCACGAATCCGCTTCCACCGCCCAACCAGACAGAGTGTGCAAGCGGCCTGTCCACACTGTTATAATGTTTCAGGAAGCAATCATAATACATAGTCC
>JAJQCB010000240.1:692-4625 GCA_021203005.1 Clostridiales bacterium
GTCCCAAACGAATCTACTGCAGCCATCAGTTCTTCGCCTGTAATATCACATATCGTGGCATCTATTGTCAGACGAAACTGTACTCTGGTTCCCGGTTTCAATGCTTCCCTCAAGACATTTCTTTTCCTCTCCGTACCGTCGACATGTAGTTCTGTCACACGGCAGAGAGTAAGATCGCGAACAGATAAAGGGAGACTGTCACTGATGATCACACCCGCCATGATATCATTGATCGCATCATCCGGTCTTGTCCCAGGTCTTTGTCCATTGCTTCGAAATGATATACTTTCCACCCGGGCAGCTTCTCTTTTGCCGATAGACCGGTTTCTTGGTCTGCTTCGACAAATATTCTGGGCAAAATCATCCCTTACCTTTTTATATTGTTCCGGATGCTGCTGAATCCGATAAGCCAGTAATATTGTCCGAAGCATTCCCTTAAGAGAACTCCCCGGTACATAGGGCGCACCATATGCATCCTTTATAAACTCGTCAATAGCCAGTTTGCTGTGCAGATCATCCACAGCATCCTGGCAGTCCAGACGATATTGACAGCATGCCATATACTCTCTGGGCATCACTCCCTGCTTCCGCAGCCACTGTCCCAGGTCATCCCGGTCTTTTCCCAGCATGAATTTTCCATATTCCCCGGTCAGCCGTTTTCTAGCAAGCATATTTGTCAATTTGGAGATATCCATCACACAGACCTGGCGCTGGTTTGGAATAAAAGCATATTCTTTCTTTTCGATTTTATTCCCGCAGCCGATATAAACGGGTCCGTCAGCAATCAGTTCCACATCGTATACATCCAGTACCTGATTCAAACAATCACCCCCATAAACAAAGGCTTTGCATAACGATACACCGCATGATTTCCTCCCTCACTCACGTCGTACACATCTCCCTGGAACCAGTTCTGAAAACAGGATCCTGCCTTAAATACAAACAAATCTTTTTTACGTCTCTGTTCGATCGAGTAATTATCTGAAGCAACAAATCCACTCCTTTTCTGCAGAAGATAACTCGCGCCAGATACCGCTTTCTCCATCTCCTCTTCCTGTGGAAGGCAGATTGACAGAGCCATATTGACAGAGAAGTTTGTTCTCATCAGGTTTTCCTCCAGATTTTTTGATACATTCTCACTGAACAGGTCGTATCGTCCAAGCCCTGCACTTCTTTTTCCACCGATTCCGGATAGACCCATATCAGAAAGACAGTTCTCAATTTCCTGAAGATCTTCCCGGTTTTCAGCTCCAACAATACAGTACAGACCACTGCCCGGTTGAAAACAATAAATACCTATACGATAAGGTTCCGGATCCTTCAACCCTCTCACGGCCGCAACACTTCTCGTCGTTGCATGTCCGAGTTCCTCAGTAAAACGATTCAGCTCTTTTTTAACATCCAGTGTCCCCCTTATATAACTCTGCAATTGATCCACAGGAACATATGACAGCTTCTTGTATGCTTTTTTAAGCGTTGAATCCCCCTGATCGTTCTTTCGGTCGATTTTCAGAATAGGTTTCGGAAGATAACAGGTCGTACCTATATACGGAAATGCATCTGAAATCAGTATATCGCCCCTCCTTGCTTTTAAGACAAATTGTTCCAGAATCTCGCTGCCCTTTTTACAATATTCCTGACACAA
The DNA here is from genome assembly GCA_021203005.1 of Clostridiales bacterium. GTDB lineage: Bacteria > Bacillota > Clostridia > Lachnospirales > Lachnospiraceae > Eubacterium_I. Next base: position 2,338 of record JAJQCB010000240.1, read on the forward strand.
CGCCGAGAAAAGTGTATCTGCGCACAGTACGAAACCCGTATCTTCCAAAGATTTCTTTCCAAAATGTACGCCTGTCGTAAACCTGAATTTATATATCCTGTATTTCATTTTCTACACGCCCTTCAGCATTACGTTACACCGATCCAGAATAACATCCGATACTTCTCCTACAACCGTTTCCGCCAGAAGCTCTTTAAATTGCACTTTTCCATAACCCCTGGTACCGCTTCCGCCGAGATAATCATATTGCAGCAGTTTCATTCCCTGTGTCAGCACCTCGAAATCTTCCAGTATTTCGTCTTCAACCTCTGCTTCGTAAATAAGATCTAATGCGAATTCAGCCCCTCGAACGACACGTTCAATCTGTCGCGGGTTGGCTACTGCCGAGAGCCGGTTAATGCTGTTTTCGAATTTAATCTCCGTCAGCGCCTGCAGCCCCTGCTCGCGAAGCTGTTCCGCGTTACAGAGCATCATGTCTGATATAAGAACCCGGCTTCTTTTTACCTGTCCTTTTTTTGCTGTTCCAAATACACGCGTCAGGCGTTTATCATCATCATCCGGCAAGCTGACCGGAGCCTCGTTGTAAGTTTTTGCTAACAGAGCCCGCATTTTCCCTTTCAGAGAGCTCCCCGGAATCATTGGAAGATTAGTTCTGGCATCTTTGATAACCGGCGAATCGACCGCGCCAATAGCCGCAAAGACCGAAGATCCCCCAATATGCATTCCCGTAACAGTTTCCAGTATTCCCGTAATATGTATTTTTGCGTACATAATTATTTCTCCTCCCTATTCTCCGCCATAATATCTGTGATATGCAACCAACGCCTCCATATACCGGCAAAACAGAAGATAGCGTTTTTTACTTCCCTTTATTTCGTCCAGACATTTGAGCAATTCCGTCTTTTCCATAAACCTGCGAACAGTATTATCTCTGCCCGCCTCGTAATAAAACCGCACCTTCAGATATTCAATGCGTCCGCAAAGTTCCTCATCCAGCGACTCTCCCCGGAGACTAATCACTTCATTATAAATATCAGATACCATCGCCAGAAGATTGCGAATTTTCGAAGTGGTGATTTTAGGGAAGGATCTTCCTGTTCGCTGATTTACCTCTTTGTTTAACGCGCAGATTGCGCTCTGCGCCTTATCCACATAGTTTTTTTCATTTAATATCATGTTCCTTCTTCTCCTCCCTTTTCCCGTACGCTGTATGCATACAATGTAATCGCTGTTTTCAGCTGTCTGCAGTCCTTTTCATCCTGGATCCACTCATACATCTTCTCGGAAAAATCTTTATACCTTTGCCGTTCTGTCTGACTGGCCTCCTTATCCGGCTCCATACGGGCCAGTAGATAAACATACCGGGCCAGGTTAATCTTATCATCCTGCTTTCGTACCAGTTCCAACAAATGATACAGAAAACTTCTTCCTCTGTCCTCTGAATTCTGAAAGAATCCAGACAATATCCGGTATTTTTCATTGATCACTTTTCCAAGAAAAACCGGCCAAGAATATGTTCCATCACTGATACGGAAAGAATCCTTACCATCCGCTTCCTTTTCCAAATGTGTCTCCCCGTCCGGCAAAAACGTGATTGCATTCTTGCCAGGCACTTGCTTTGATTCATCCTCCAGACCGGCAACTTCAAAAGCACTCACGTGAATAGGATATTTGTGATAGTAGAGACCTATACCTGCCGATATGGATAATGTCCCTTCTGTATAACGTTCAAAGGCATTCCGAATATCCACCGAGGCCTCCAGTACATCGTCCCAGGCTCCCACCAAGAACAAATCGTCACCCCCGGAATACACAATTGATACCTTCCGGACCTGCTTCGGGATCCCGTTCAATGTAAAATCCGGATGCGCAAGTATATCATTGATATGAAACTTGAAGAACATAGACAGCTGTCTGGATAACGCCGCCGTTCTCGAGAGCGTCACATAACGGTTTTGATTCTTTTCTCTCTCGAATCCGCTCACAAAAGCTCTTCCCAGGTTATCGACGTCTGCTCTCAGGATACCGATCCTTCGTATTCCTGTGGAAGCCTCCGCCAGTTCTTCAAAGGTATCTCCAGTCGTATAATCTCCCACCCATATTTTTGAGGCCAGATGCTTCCCGGTAAACATTTTGTTTTTTCCATACGAACGAATATAACCATTTCCCTTTTTCATTCGTTCTCTCAAAGATTCTTCGGTATCCGCAATCATGTAATATCCAAATGGTAATGACAATGCCGAAGCTTCCGGTTCACTGATAATAGAGAAGAACTCTTTATATAAAAT
>JAJQCB010000098.1 GCA_021203005.1 Clostridiales bacterium
GAAAAGATCCTTACTGGCTGTAAGGTATCTAACCCATAAATACATTGTAGTAGGACGGGAAAGATTCACTGTATCGTGGTAAAAGACTTATCGCGTTTTGGCAGGGATTTCATAGAGACGGGGTATTATCTGGAAACAATACTTCCCAACCTGAATGTGCGCTTCATTTCCATCAATGATGATTATGACAGCAACCGCGCAAGTGACAGGAACAGCATCGCCGTGCCGATTAAAAATATTATCAATGAGCTTTATGCTAAGGACGCATCCAAAAAGCAGACGGCATATTTTGAAATGTGCAGCAGGAACGGAACCCGGAAAATCGAGAGGAGCACATTCGGATATTCGATTGACAGGGAGCACAACGTGCTTGTGGTAAATCCTGTGACCGCGCCTTATGTTCAGCTGATCTTCCGGTGGTTCCTGGCAGGGCATACGACAGGGGAGATTGTAAAACGACTCACTTTGCTTGGCATCCGGACACCGCTTTATTATAAGTCGGTGGAGGAAGGGACGCCGCTTCCGGAAACGGACCGGTGGACAAGGGACCGCGTAAAGACGATTTTGGAAAACCGCACGTATGCCGGGGACACGGTTTATGGGAAAAGGCGGAAAGTCCTGTATAAAAATGTGGATGCCTATCATGCAAAGCAGGAGGACTGGATTATCCATGAAAATACGCATGAAGCGCTGATTGCAAGGGATGATTTTGAAAAGGTGCAGGAAGCGTACCGTTTGAAGAAAAATAAGATACAGAAGGAACGCGCGGCGTTAAAAGACCAGCGTGAAAAGTTTACGGATTATTTTCCGAAGAAGGTCTGCTGCATGGAGTGCGGGACTACCATGTTATACAGCCGTTATTCAAGGGGCAGATACTGTGAAGAACTGAACGGTGCCGTTTACTGGTGCCATAGCAGTGAGGGCAAGAAGAAAGAATGCAGGCAGAAAATCCATGAGGAATATTTGCGGATCGTCGTCATGGATCAGATTAGGAATCTGATAGCAGCCGTATGTGATAAGAAAAAGCTGTTGAAGCGGATGCAGACCGGCGAGTGCAGTGTCGGCGCGGTGGTGGCGCTCCGCCGGAAGATTTCAGATTTGTCCGCAAAGCTGGCAGGCTGTGTGGATATGCGGGAAAGCCTTTATGAAAATTTAAAGGAAGGTGTCGTTGACGAAGATGAATACCGGATGTTAAAGGAGCATTACATTTCAGAAGAGCAGAAGCTGAAAGAGGAGATTGCAGGTGCGGAAGATAAAAAACGGGAAACCGAGTGGAAAATCAAACGGTGTCTGGAACTGGTGGAGCATCTGGAGGAATATGTGGGCAGGCAGGAACTGGATGAAGCGCTTGCAGCAGAGCTTGTTGATAAAATCTTTGTCAGCTCTACCGGCAGGATTGAAGTGCGGTTCAGCTGCGGGGATGTGTTTGAAGAACTGGAAGAGCTTACGAATGATATTTCTGACTAATGCGAAGGACAGGCAGAATGGTATAGATGAGAAATAGGAGGCGTGGGTTTTGAAACTGGCATTTTATTTAAGGCTGTCACAGGCAGACGGCGACTTGGATGATGATAATAAGGACGAGAGCAACAGCATTGAGAACCAGCGGGCATTGCTCCAGGCATTTGTTGGTTTCCATGAGGATATGCCGAAGGAAGCGGTGGAGTATATCGACGACGGTTACAGCGGTACGAATTTTAACCGTCCGGGCTTTATGAGAATGTTGGAGGATGCGAAGAAAGGGGAATTTGACACGCTGCTGGTCAAAGACCTTTCACGGCTAGGCAGGGATTATATCGGTGTGGGGGATTACATGGAGCAGGTGTTCCCGATGCTCGGCATCCGCTTTATCGCTGTAAACTCCAACTATGACAGTGACGATTATATCGGGAAGACAATGGGGCTTGATATGAGCATCACGAACCTTGTGAACGCGCTTTACAGCCGTGACCTGTCAAAAAAGTTTACGAGTTCGCTGCATACGAAATGGAACCGCGGTATTTCCACCGCAGGGCGGGTACCGTTCGGTTATACCAAAGACCCGGAGAACAAAGGAAAATGGCTCCTTGATCCGGAAGCTGCAAAATATGTGCGTATGATATTTGATAAAGCACTGGATGGGTGGAGTACCTCCATGATTGCGAATCATATGAATGAGCAGCATATCCCGACACCGGGGCAGTACCGGGAACAGCATAAACGTGGAGCCTGCGGCAGAAAGGTAACGGACGAAGAATGGGTGTGGGATACGCGGATGGTATGGATCATTCTGAAAAATTATGCTTATACGGGTGCGCTCGTGCATGGGAAGACGAAAAGCGTGAGCGTGGGAAGCAAAAGCCGGAGGAATGTGAAGGAAAAAGACAGGTATGTTGTTGAAGGTACACATGAAGCGATAGTTACCAAAGAGGAATTTGAAAATGCGCAGATTGCTATCCAACGGATGGATATGCCTTCCATGCGGCAGGATGCAGGCTTTTCACTCAAAGGTAAAATCTGCTGTGGGAACTGTAAACTTCGTATGCATTACCATTATGGAGCAACGCCTGTTATCTACTGTGGACATGCAACGATCAGTGGGAAAGCGTCGAATTGCTGCCGCACCAAATATGAAGAAAAATGGGTGGAGGGCATTGTCCTGTATTCCTTAAACCAACAGCTTGAGCTTTTATCATCGCTCGTGGAAAAACTGGAAAAGAAAAAGGGGCAGGCTCCTGATGATTTGGAAGCACAGAAAAGGAAACTGGAAAAGAAAATACAGGTTCTGCAGGCAGGACGTATCCGGCTCTATGAGAGATATGCGGAAGGCATGATAACTCTTGAACAGTACCAGGCTGAGAAAACAGCAACGGCAGAACAGGTCGCGAAGCTTCAGGAGCAGCTTGATAAGGCGAACAGCTTCGGGAAAAAAGAGGACAGCCTGATTAATGAACTTGATTCCTTCCGTTATCGGACGAATGAAATCACGCCGTTTGATCACATGACAAGGGAGATTGCGGAGTCATTCATAGATACGGTTTATATCTACAATAAAAATAAGGTAGAGATTATATTTGCTTTTGACGACGTTATCCAGAGGGCGACAGAATATCTGGAGTAGGAAGAATCGGCTGACACAGTAAAAGAGATAGCGGCAGGATAGCAGATGATTCGGACTGTAAATAAACAAATAAAGATAGATAGATGAGATGGAAAGGAAAAGAGGATGACTTTAAAAGATTATATTCGCAAAGGTGTATTGACAGCGGCTGTATTTATACTGATTGCATGGCTGGGAAAGTATTTTTATATGGCAGATGGAGAGATGGACTGGTTCCGCTTTGCCCTGCTCTATGGCATTTTGATGGGAATCCCACATATGCTTGTGGTGGTTCCGCTCAAATGGGATATCTCCGGCACGGTTGGGATGGTGGCATTCTGCGTCCTGATCGGAGGCTTGTTTGGCTGTATCATAGCTGTCGGCCTTGTGGTCAGGGCAGCATTTTATCTGGTCGGGTATCCGGTGTGCCTGCTGTGCAGGACATTACGAGGAAGGATGAGCAGAGGGTAAACATGTGATAAATGAAACCGAACCCGCTCAAAAATGAGCGGGTTCAATAATGAGTGGCGTGTATATGCGGATGGCAATTAGTGTTGCATCTTCCATGGCAAGTTTAAAAACGAGAAAAAATGGGCTAAATAAAGCCCGTTTAAAGAAAAAAATGAGGCTCTTCCGAATGATTCCGGTTATTCTCCCTTTTGCGGGAGCTTCCGTATATACTCTTTCAGCAGTCTTGCATTTTCAATCAACAGCGTGGCTTCATCCGGTGTACAATCGAAAAATAAATCTTGCAGATCAGAATTGGTCGCAATCAAAAATGCGTTGGAAGCAGTATCCGGCGCATTTTCTTTTTCGGTTGAGGGCGAAACCATTCCATCGGAATCTGCGGGAATTTCTGTATTTCTTGAAATATCTGTATTATCATCCAACAATAAATTCGTCAGGTCAGTAATCTGCTTAGTGATGCTTTCCAGTTTTTGGGCATAGGTTTGGGCTGAAAGCGTGGATTTCGATGCTTCCAGTTCTTCTTTTTTTTCTATGGCAGCAAGATATGCGCACAGCCTGGCATTTACTTCATTACTGGAAAAAGCAAGCTGCACGGTTTCCGGCTTATAGTTTCCATCGGTGTCCTTGTCCGCCGTAATTTCCATATCAATCTGCTCGTTCATCCTGAAGATCAGAGAGAGAAGATCAGATACGGTGCGTATATCAAAATCAAGAAACACATTGATACTGATACCAAGTGCTTCGGATAATTTTAAAAGCTGGTCGGGTTTAGGGTTGCGCTCACCAGTTTCGTACTTTCGCAGGCTGGTCACGCTGATACCAGATGCTGCAGACAGCTGTTCCTGTGTCATTTTATGAGCGACACGGATATTTTTAATCTTTACTCCAACATTCATAAATGTGAACTTCCAAAGGTAATTAACTCTCGTGTCAAAAAGCTGATGCTGGGGGGCTTGAAAAATCCTTATTTTCTGCGGAAAATCGCCGGTTTCCATTGTCAAAATCCGCATACATTGTGGCCTCCATTAGAGAGTTAATTAACTCTCTAATGGAG
>JAJQCB010000268.1 GCA_021203005.1 Clostridiales bacterium
GGATTGATGTCTGCCTGGTCAGCTCCGGCGCCATCGCCGTTGGGCGGAAGGCTCTCGGACTGGAGGAGCGCCCGAAAGACAACGCCACAAAGCAGGCCTGTGCGGCGGTGGGGCAGGCACGGCTGATGATGATTTACCAGAAACTATTTGCGGAGTATAATCAGATGACGGCGCAGGTCCTTCTGACGAAAAATACGATGTTCCGGCCGATTTCCCGGGAGAATGCACATAACACGCTGGTACGCCTTCTTGCGCTTGGCACGATTCCGGTCATCAATGAAAATGATACTGTGTCCACCTATGAGATGCAGTTTGGCGATAACGACACGCTATCTGCGCTGGTGGCGTCACTGGTGGATGCAGATCTTGTGATCATGCTCTCGGATATCGACGGCCTTTATACGGATGATCCCAGAGAGAATCCGGATGCAAAGCTGATCGAGGTTGTGGAGGAAGTAGACGGCCATATAGACCGGATGGCAAAGGGGGCAACGGGAAGCGATGTGGGCACCGGCGGCATGGCGACCAAGCTGACCGCAGCAAAGATCGCGACGACTTCCGGCGCAGATATGCTCATTGTCAATGGACGGGATGTGGGAATCCTCCATGAGATTATGGAGGGGGATTTCCGTGGAACCTTATTTAAGGCGCAGAAAAATACGGAATTTGATATCCAGAGCTTTCTTGAGAAGCATTAAAGTATAGTGATCACTTGGGATAGTGGTAATTATTAAGGAGTATAAAGGAAAATATGACAGACGAAAAAATCGCCCGCATCAACGAGCTTTATCACAAATCAAAGACAGAAGGGCTGAGCGAAGCAGAGCAGGCGGAGCAGAAAGCGCTCCGTGCGGAGTATATCGCGTCATTTAAGCGCAATTTAAAAGTGCAGCTGGACAATATCGATGTGAAAAACCCGGATGGCAGTATTGAGAATCTGGGGGAAAAGCACGCGAAGCAGAAGAAAAACATTTCGTGAAGATGTCATGACATTTCCAGTGCTTTCAGGATCGCCTCCGGCGACATATCCTCCGCTTCCAGAAAATACAGCGGTTCATGCAGCGAGTTGAGGTCGTGCGCGTCAGAACTGCTGATCATTCTGCAGTCTTGTAAATAGGGATGTTCTTTTTGAAGACCGGGCCAGTCCGCCTGGTTTTTCACTTCCACACAGGAAAAGCGGCTGTCGGGCGGAATAAAACCCAGGTTTCCCAGCAGGCTGGTGGTGGGTTTGTTGATGTGGGCCGGAACCATAACGCCATGGTGCTGCCGCACCAGATCATAGACGGCATCCAGCGGAATCATGGTGGCGGAGATCAGAAGTTTATCTTCCTTACCGCAGATCCGGTCAGAGGTGTCATAGATGATCTGATTTCCAAAAAAAGCCGGTGTATTCGGAATGTCCGGAAGCTGTGTGTAGACATAGCTGTCGAAGAGCAAAGCATCTGCAAGGCTGGAAAAATAGCAGAGCACATGAACTTCCTCCATGGTAGTGAGCTCCATACCAAAGAGGATGTGCATGCCGTATTCCTCCGCAGCCGCGGCAAACGCGGGGCAGTTTTTGCAGGAAGAATGGTCAGTCACCGCGATCAGGTCCAGACCAATGATTTTTGCCATGCCTACGATGTTCGCCGGAGTCATATCATCGTCCCCGCAGGGTGAGAGGCAGGAGTGGATATGAAGATCATAGGAGAGCCTAACCATGGATCTGCTGGTAAACGGCAAGCGCCATGTCAAAGATCGGCTTGTCTGTGCGGAGCAGGGTGATGTCCTGGGATACGGCCTTTAACTTCATATTGTCATCTGCATTGGTGCTGCAGCAGAGAATGATGCAGGCACAATCCGCAAGTGAAGCAACAGCCAGCGTGTTCATATTCGCCATCACGGTGCACCAGGCACAGCCCTCCGGCGCGTTGCCCATGGCGACGCTTAAAAGGTCGCAGCAGTAGGGCTCGGTAATCTCAGTATCCACGTCTCCGGAGTGGATGACCTCGAGCTGGTTGTTTTCTATTAATTCTTTAACAGTCATAAAAGTTCTCCTTTTTTTGAGTGTTTGTTACAAATCATTACAGAAGTGAACGTATAAATCTGTTCTCTGCCAGTTTACAATGTGTTTTTTCGTGAGTCAATGCGTTTTGGATGAGATAATTGTATGAAATCAGGTGCAAAGTGATTGTGTAGAGGTCTGGCAATATATTGGCACAGGATGCGGATGGTGTGATTAACATATTTTCAAGCAACTCTGTAGGGGCGTTTTTAGCTGAGACGAAATCCACCGTCTACGGAGCCTTAGGCGCGAAGGCTTTCCTGAGCGTCTTAGTCGTAGTTGACGGTTAGTTTGTCGAAGCGTTGCTCCGGTTGGTTGAAAATATGTTAATCACACCATCTGCATCCGTCAACTATCCCTGGTCAGAAAGATGCAATCCCCGATCGTTGCATCCCGGTTCGATGTAACGATATCCGTCGCCAGCGCTTTGCATGTAGGCGAGCCGCAGCAGCCGCAGTCCAGCCCGGGCAGGGCTTCCAGAATTGTTTCCACTTTTTCCATATTTTCCATGCTCTCAAAAATGTTTTCACCCAGACGGTATACCGGTTCGTAGGTGATGGGTTCCGACCAGCCGAAAGAGTTCAGGTCATGCTGTCCGAGAACATCGGAATCCGGCCGTGTATCCGGCTCGTTCTGGCTCATACGTTTGGTCTTGGTTCGCGCCAGATAAGCGTTTTCCACATTGAGGACGCCTCCGACACAACCGGCACTGCAGGAATTCAGCTCCACAAAGTGCAGCCCCGGTTCGAATTTTTCATCCTCCAGATCTTCCAGCACATGGATGACATTCTCGATACCGTCCGCCGCCAGATATTCGTTGGAGTGAATACCGTATGCTTCGCCGCCGCTGACCGCCCAGCCTTTTCCAAGGCGGCCGGAGGTGCCGATCGGCTGTATGTTTTTCTCCGCCTCCTTCATGTGAGAAAGGAGGATGGGATAGTAGTCCTTGATGCCGATGACCCGGTCTACGTTGCTTTTCTCCAGTCCCAGGGGAGCGCGGGTAAATGCGACTTTGGAGGGACAGGGGGAGATAAAGACAATGCCTATTTTTTCGCTGGGAAGCCCGGTCTTTTCCATGGCGCGCTCTCTGGCAAGCTGTGCAACAACCTCCATGGGCGGAAGAATCGGCAGCATATGGTCGATCAGATTGGGAAACCGCACACGTATCAGCCGCTCAATCGTGGGACAGGCGGTGCTGATCAGGGGCCATTGTTCCGGGTGGGCGACTATGTACTCCCGCGTGGCTGCCGAGACAATTTCCGCCCCCGCGCTGACTTCAAACACGTCGTCAAAGCCGGAGAGCAGGATGGCAGTCAGAATGATATTCACATCTTCCATCCGGTTGAACTGGCTGTAGAGTGCAGGCGCCGGCAGTGCAACCAGCCAGGAAAATTCGGATTGGATATCCTCGAACTGATCGCGTCGGCAGCGCTTTGCATGATGCGGGCACTGTCTGGTGCATTCGCCGCAGTCGATGCAGAATTCCGGTATGATGGATGACTTTCCGTTCCGGATGCGTATGGCCTGTGTGGGACAACGCTTCAGACAGGAAAAACAACCGATGCACCGGTCTTCCTGTAAATATACAGAGTGATAAAATTTATTCATAATACTCCTCGATTAAAAATTGATCCGCATGGTGACGGTGGTGCCGACGCCAAGCTCGGTATCAATATGAATCTCATCTGAAGAACGTTTCATGTTCGGAAGTCCCATTCCGGCGCCAAAACCGAGAGAGTTTACCTCGTCGTTTGCCGTGGAGAATCCTTCCTGCATAGCCTGGTCAATGTCCGGGATGCCCGGTCCGACATCCTTTAAGACCATGAGAATCCGGTCCGGAAAAATATCGATGTCGATCACGCCTCCGTTGGCGTGAATCACCATATTGATCTCGCCCTCATAGATGGCAATGGCGCACCGTCGGATGATATCCGGCGGCAGATTCATCTGTTTTAATTTTTGCTTTAACTTGCTGCTGGCCTCCCCCGCGCGGGTAAAGTCTGTGCTGTCTACCTGGTATTGGTAATGGATGCTGTTCATCTTAGTATCCCCTTTCCTGATAGAGCCTGCCGCAGGCGTCATACATGCGCAGATCGGAGCGAAGAAGGTAAATGCCGCATTCCTCCGCCATCTGTATCATTTCCTCTGTGGGTGTCTTTCCGCGGATAAAAGCGATGCAGATAATATCCATCATCTCCGCCGTGCGGATCACCTGAGGGTTCGTGAGTCCTGTCAGCAACAGTGCATTTCTCTTTATAAAAGCGAGTACATCGCTCATCATATCCGCGCCGCAGATGGTTTCGATTTCCCTGTCAAGATCGGTGGACGCGGTCAGTACTTCGGCGTCCAGTAATTCCACAACTTTCCCGATGGTCATACGAATAAGTCCTCCCAAAATCATGCCGTTTTTTTATTGTTTTATAAGTAATTGTAATAAGTATAGCATAGGAAATGTGCAAATTCAACAAAAAGCGGGTCATTTTTAGAAAAAGGGGCTCTCCCGGTGTTGTGGGTGTTTTTACCGTTTTTTCTGGTGTTTCACCACAG
>JAJQCB010000043.1 GCA_021203005.1 Clostridiales bacterium
CGGCTTCGGCTCCAAGGCTGTGTACTGGCTGCTTGCTAGGCTTTACCAGAGTAGGGCTTTCACCTACTTGTATTTCAAGCGCCGAACTGGCGCACCCTTTCATCGTTATTATGAACTGAACTGTTTTCTCTATACTAACATATACAGCAAAAAAAATACATAACTAAAACCAAAAACATCATTGTAAACATTATCATACAATATCTTCGGCAAACGCGTATACAGGATCATCCTCCTTCTTAAACTATTAACGCTTCCGATTCAGCCGGTACCCCGCGCCCCAGACCGTCTCGATAATCACTGGATTACTGCTGTCTTCCTCGATTTTTTCCCGGATCCGGTTAATATGTACCATTACCGTTGTACTATTGCCGGTGTAATCATAATGCCAGACTTTTTCAATCAGCTGTTCCTTGGAGAAAACAATATTGGCATTCTCCGCCAGAAACAGCAGCAGTTCAAACTCTTTATTAGGAAAGTAAATCTCTTCCCCGTCTTTAAAAACCATCCTTGAACCAGGTTGAATCCGGATATTCCCGATAACAATCTCATCCCCGGTCTTCCCGCTTTGCCGGGAAATGTTTCTGCTGTACTGCCGCAGATTCGCTCTGACACGGGCAATCAGCTCTGCAGGTTCAAACGGTTTTGTAATATAATCATCCGCCCCAATATTCAATCCGCGAACCTTTTCGATAGAATCGGTTCGCGCCGTAACCATCAGGATCGGCATATCGTACTTTTTCCTTACTTCCCGACAGATTTCATACCCGTCTTTCCCCGGGAGCATCAGATCCAGAAGGATCAGGTCAAATGTCTCTTTCTCCAACAATCTCATTACATTGTCGCCGCTTGCTTCGATATGGACCTCAAACCCGGAATTTTCCAGATAAATCTGCTCTACCATACTGACATCTTCATCGTCCTCTATCACTAAAATACGATTTTTCTCATCCATCCTGTTCCTCCCTCTTACGAAATAAAGTTCGCCCCGTGTTTTTATGCTATAGGAAATCCTGTATTTTATAACAAAGTCTATCCTACTGCCATATAAATATTAACCCCGTCTCCTCACTGCTTCCCATCGAAATTCTCAGCATCCTCTTCCTTTACGACGGGAAATACCATACAGACTTCAAATCCCTCACGGTTGGCGGCAGTAACACTTCCACCCATGGCTTCCGTGAGATAACGGACAATATGAAGTCCGAGGCCATTCCCCTCCACTTTATTCCGCGACTCATCCGCCCTGTAAAACCGGTCAAAGATGAACGGCAGCTTTTCCTCCGGAACACCAACGCCGTTGTCAGCAATCCGCAGGGATACCTGATCTCCTTCACATCGAAGTTCAAAATGGATACGCAGTTCCTCTGCCTCCGCATATTTCCTGCTGTTTTCCACAATGTTATCCAGTATCCGAATCGTTTCTCTGTGATCCAGCAGAGAATACACCGTCTGATCCGTTCCGGAAAAGGTAAGTACCTCCCGGTCAGGATTCGCTCCCATACAAAGCTGCCCTACATATTCCTCCAGAAAAGCATTCCATTCCAGCGCTTCTGTATACAGCGGCATATTGCCGGTCTCCAGTTTGGAAAAATAAAACAATTGCTCCAGCAGCTGGTCCATTTCCAGTGTCCTCCGGTAAGCAGTATCTAAAAGCTTCTGCTCCATCTCCGGTGTTTTCGCGATACCATCCTGCAGGGCTTTTACTGAGCCGCGAATGGCCGTCAAAGGGGTCCGCAGGTCATGAGAAATCCCCGCCACCATATCCGTCCTTGCTTTTTCATACGCTTCCTGCTTTTCCTTCGACGCACGGACCTGATCCTGCATTTCATTGAAAGATTCGCAGACATTCTCAAATTCACGATCCCCCTCATAGGAAATATGATGGGTATAATCCCCCTGTTTCATGTTCCCGGCCGCCTCTTCCAGCGCGTCTAACGGCTTCATGATATGACGAATCAAACGCCTGGTAAAAAAACGGCTCACCAGACAGAGAATAAGCACAAAGAGCAGGCTGTTCAGAATCACGACCAATGCAAAAAAAGTTCCTCTCTCAATCTGGGGCAGGCTCACGTAACCGCGAAGATTCTCGGCAAACGTGTCCGCCACCGCACCCCCGGATGTATCTTTTACAGAAACAGCATAAACCTGCAGGGCGCCATCCTCCGGGGCCATCGCGATCACAAGCATGCCTCCGCTCGATGTAATCATAAAACTCTGCCCATCTTCTTCAGAATGCGGCCAGAGATAATATTCCATATCATACCAAAGATCCCCATCCGCTTCCTCCTGAGAATCAAGCAGCACGCCCTCCTCCATAATCACCTGATGATCCTGTGTCTGCACATAGAGATAAAAGTTTTTTTCCATAAGTTCGTCCGCAAGCTCCTCCATGGCATCCTCACAGTCCTCCTGTGCCCAGTCGAACGACTGCAGCAGGCGGAGTGCTTCTGTCCCCTCATCGTCCAGAGTCAGCGTTGCCTCTGTATAGTAATTCCATTTTCTGGCATACAGCTGAAAAAAAAGAACGAAAATAACAAGAAATATTCCCAGTGTCACCAGAACAATCAAGGTATTGGAAAGAAATATATTTTTTCGGATGCTCGGTTTTTGCTTTACTTTCCTGCCGCCGCGGTCCATCATCAGATCCTCCGTTTCCCACATGTCTATTTATATTTAAACACAGAAACCTAAACATTTCCTAAACAAATTATAACAAATACGTTTAAAACTGCAGATTTAGAAAAAAACAAGAATCTGTTTAGCTTTTATTTAAAGATTGGCAAATAAAAAGAAAGGGGAGGGTTTTATACTGATATCATCACAAAAATGAAAGGACGGAAAGGAGGGAACGATCATGTTATTATCCGTTGTGTCAGCTGCGGCAATATTCATCATTGCCTCCGCAGTTTTAACCCGGATCCTGATGAAAACAGTAATCCTCAGAATCATAGAGATGATCCGGATCCTGGACGAACTGGAGACAAACGAACACATGGCAGAATACAACTAACGGTAAGAGAGGACTTTGACGATGAAGTACATTACATTTGCGGTTCCCTGTTATAACTCGGAAGATTATCTGGAGAGATGTGTGGATTCCCTCCTGCCGGGCGGAGAGGATGTAGAGATCATTCTGATCGACGACGGTTCCACGGATCGGACGGGAGAGATGATCGACGCATATGCAAAAAAATATCCCGGTATTGTCCGGGCGGTACATAAGGAAAACGGCGGCCACGGTTCCGGTGTGAATCTGGGCATGGATCTGGCGACCGGAGTTTATTTTAAGGTGGTGGACTCCGACGACTGGCTGGACGGTGAGGCGTATAAAAAGATGCTGCGGACGATCCGCAAACATGTAAACTTTACGCCGGATAAACCCCTGCCTGATATTTACGTTGCCAACTACGTGTATGTTCATCTGGATGAGGGAAAGGCGCATCGGCGGATCTTTTTCAATATTTTCCCGGAAGAGCAGCTTTGTACCTGGGAGGATATGGGGCATATCTTCCCTTCACAATCCATCATTATGCATGCGCTGATTTATCGGACTGGATTGTTACGCGATTGCGGCGTCCGTCTGCCGGAGCATACATTCTTTGTAGATAATATCCTGGCCTATGAGCCGCTGCCCTATGTTGAACATATCTATTACATGAATATTGACCTGTATCAGTATTACATTGGACGCGCTGACCAGTCGGTGAATGAAAAAATGCTGATCAAACGGCTGAATCAGTATGAACGCGTGGTCTATCACATTATGGAAAATACTGATCTGGGAGAGGTGCAGGAAAAACACCCGAAGCTGGCGAATTACCTCAGTCTGTTCCTGACACTGATGGTTGGAACGGTGTCCACGCATTATATTATGGAAGATACGCCGGAAGCCATCCGTCGTCGGAATGAATTCTGGGAGGAAATTCGCAGGAGAGACCCGGAAATCTACCGCCGTGTCGCGCATTCCATCGTGGGACGGGCAACGCATCTGTCTACCCGGACCGGAAACAGGATTATCCTGGCCGGGTATCGGCTGGCAAAGAAATATTATAAATTTCAATAAGCCATGTTTCCCGGCCAGAATAATGGGTTTTGGACTTAAGTGTTACCATAAGAAAAAGCATACTTCATATGTTCGTCAATGAAAACCGGAACATAATCAAAGGTTACGGTCAGCGGAAATGCCACAAAACTGCCTCCCGGCGCCAGCTCTTCTATGACCCGCCTGGTTTCCTCACGGATCTCATCCTCTGTGACACCAACCCTGTCATACACATTCTGGTTGTCGTATCCGCCTACGAAAGTCACTCTGTCCTGGTATTGATCCTTCAGCTTCCGCACCGGATTTTTAACCTGAAGCGGGTCAATCGCGTCAATTCCCAACTCTACCAGCTGATCAAAAATCGGTTCAATATAGCCGCAGGAATGATGTTCGTAAATAATCCCCTGATTATGGGTCTCCTGAATCACTCTGCGAAGCGGCTCCTTAAAAAATTCCTCCCACATATCCACACTCATCATCATCCGGTCATCCGAACCGTAATCGTCATGGAAACACAGTACATCCGGCTTATAATAAGTTCCGATTACTTTAATCAACGCCACCTTATAATCCGTAATCGCATCAACCAATTCCTTATAGGCTTCCGGTTCCTCATACATAGCCGCCAATGCATCCTCAAATCCCATCAGGGCATGAGTCCGTTCAAAAATACCATTAATCAGCATCATGTACGAAATTTTATTTTCTCTGTCCCACCCGGACGTTTCCTTTTCCGCCGCTGCCGTCCAATCTATGGCATCCAGATCAGGAAAAACCAGTTCCTCTTTCCATCTGCAGATATCAGTGAGACGTTTTGTTCCCGGCTTCACCATGGGAGCCATAACCTCCGGGACAAATTTCCATTCTACACCAAACCAGTCGGTTCCTCCCGCTTCCGGCCTTTCATTTATTTCAGCAGGCTTTGAGAACTGAAAATCAGTAAAAAAGCATGGCACATAGCCTATATTTTTATGATGATATACTTCCAGCAGCTGTTCTCTTCTCGACATAGTAATCTCCTTCCCTGTCTTTTTCATCTCAAGCTCAATTACACTTATCTTCCATAATTTTTCAATACTTCATATAACTGCGCGCTGTATCAAAGAGCGTATGCAGATTTTCCGGCTTTGCCACATCCAGAGAGACATCACAATTAAGATAATACCCTCCGCCGGGAGCAAGGATATCAATGGCGTGCTTTACGTTTGCGGCCACCTCCTCTTTTGTCCCATACTGAAGCAATGTCCCGTCCACGCCGCCGGAAATACATATTTTCCCGGCAAATTTTTCTTTTGCTTTCTCCAGATTACAGTTTATTAATGTAAAAATACATTTTCCCGCAGGAAGCTCGTCCGCAAAAATATCCAGCTTGTCATCAAATTTATCCTCCAGATAGATCTGAGGAATGCCGCCCATCTCAATTACAGTCTCAATACAGGTTTTCAGCCCCGGCCAGTAAAAAGTCTGAAACTGCTCTCTGCTCATAAACATATCCATTCCATTATGAATAAAAAATGTCATTGTTTTCACATAGGGCTGTGTAATAAATGTATTTTTTATATAACGAACCTGCATCTTTGTGCTTGTCTCAATGGCTGCCAGCAGTTCATCCGGGTAATCAATCATATCCATGGTCGTATTAAGCAGCCCGCGCATCGAGTCGTTAAATAAATCAAACGGAGAACTGCATGCCATATCATTCGCGCTGGGCCACCCCATGCCGGCCAGCATTCCCATAAGCTTCCCGCCATCCTCCGCCACTTTCATCATTTTCCCGCCGGTCTCCGCCATAGCGCCAAACGCTGCCTGCACCGGCGGCAAAGCCATGGGAATCATCGCGTAAAGTCCGCCCTGCCACACCGCATTGGACAGATCCACCATCTCCAGTCCCTTCAGTGCGCTGTAATGCCGCGGCAATAATTTCCGGATCATAAAACCAGTAGGGTCTTCGGCATATTCCAGGTATTCATCCGGTGTCATATAACCATCTTCATTGTCTACAACCTGAAACCCTGCATTTGGATCCTGGATCTGCTTTCCCGGCCATTTCAGATACTGGCATCCCAAAGTATCCAGGGCAGATGCCGGAAAAATAGACTGCGGTCCCCATGCAAGATCAGACTGGAATTCCTGATGATAACGCACAAACGACGGTATCGCCCTGGAATAATCCATCATCACATCCTGAATCGTCACATCCCCATACATCAGTATAGGCAGATACATGATCATCGGCGCAGCCAAAACCCGATCTGTACGCCTGCACGCCACAGTATCCTCATACAGCTTCATCCTCTCCTGAAATAAAACGCTTCCTTCTTCCATAGTAGCCCTCCTCCTTGTTCTATTGGTATACTTATTGTTTACCATAGATTTTTTGCAGGAAAAACATCCACGAAGAACAATTTCTGTTAATTATTTCATTGATTTATTGGTCATCCTGCACTAAAATAATCGTATCTGTTCATCGAATAACCGCCATGCTATTTGTGGCTTCGGAGAGAAGTGCAAAAAGGAGAAAACGAGACATGAAATTAAGTATGTGGATCTTCGCCGACTGGCTCCATGAGTTTCATCCGCAGATTGATATCAAAAGCGGTCTGCCTGAAATTGATACCATCCGCTTTTTTTCGGGGAATTTTACCCCATCCCCAAACGCGCTCTATGTAGGGAAAATGAGAGATCTGTTTTCCTCCGGGAGTGAAAATGTCATCTGTGTCCACAGGAACGATATTCTTCTATTTCCAACAGATGACATTGAAGAAATTTTAAACAGCGTACTAAGTGCGTTTGATTTTTATTCCAAATGGACAACACAACTGCTGGAAGCCATTTCTTCCGGCTCACTTGTATCTGACCTGCTCCGGCTGACAGAACCTGTAATCACACAACCGATCTTTGTTCTGGATTCCAGCCAGTGTCTGCTGGCCATGTCCTCTCAATATGGTATCGGCGATGTGGATGCGCAATGGGATTCCCTGATCCTTAACGAAAGCTCTGAGCTATCATTTCTCATGGAGATGAACAGAACGCATCCCGAATATTTTGCAAAAAAGGAGCTTCTTTCCTATGCCTGCGATTCTTTCCTCCCAAATGAAACATGGTTTCATAATTTCCATCTGGGCGACACCTGGATCGGGGTTGCAAACATTATCAACATTAAGAAAGACATTACGCGGGGGACACTGGATCTGTTCCGGATCTTCTGTTCTTATGTTGATCAGTGGTTTGATTCCAACGCACAACATCAGGCCAATCTGACACTGGATTCCATCCTGCATCAGACACTTCTGGGAAACACATCCGATTTTGATTCTTTAAACCGTCATCTCAGACTCCGGTCCTGGACTGACGAAGATGAGAAACTCATTCTGCTGCTGCGCCCCTCTTCCGAACAATACAACATTCACAATTACCTGTGCCGGACACTGAACCGTAATTTTCCTTCCACTGTAACTATTACTCACAATGAGTCCATTTGTATGCTGTGCAACCTGAGACAGCAAAATAAAAACGGCCTCTTTCAAGGGGTAAAACAATGGCTGAAAAAAAGCGCGTATCACGGAGGATACAGCGCTGCTTTTTCTGATATCAGATATATCCGCGAATACTACCTGCAGGCAAAAATCACCCTGGATTTTTGTAAAAAAACAGCCGGTGAACTGTATGATTACGAAAATTATGCCATGAACTACCTTTTTTCCATAACAAAATCAAATCTTCACGCGAATGTAACACATCCGGCTATATTGACCTTACAGCAATATGACAAGACACATCACACAGAATTTGCAGAAACGCTGTATGTCTATTTAAAAAATGAAAGGAGTCAGTCTGCCACTGCTAAAGAACTGCATCTCCACCGAAACACTCTGACGTACAGGCTGCATCGTCTTCGGGATCTCATTTCCTGCAACCTGGATGATGCAAAAGTACGTATGCATATCCTGGTCTCCTATGAACTGCTCCGGGAAAACAGCCCGTCTGACACCTGACACATTACTCATTCCTGTTCAGGAGTGGATTTTTAAGTGTCCCTTTTCTGGATTTCATAAAAAACAAACTGACAGGAAAATGATTCCGTAAACAGTTGCGATTGGTGTAACCAATCCCATATAAAACATCGAAGTATTTGGCAATATAGATATAAAGTAAGCAACCGGAATGCGAACAAAAAGTGCCCCCGTAATTGATTGCAGCATCACAGGGACGCTGTTTCCACATCCGTTTAAATATCCCATCATACTGAAAAAAGTACTGGTCATCAAACAATCCAGACAGAATGATTTCAAATAGGAAGCGCTTTCGGCAATAACTTCTGCATCACTGACAAACAGGGATGAGAGAGCGGTACCGAAAAAGAATCCGAGGCAGAAAACAAAAACATTGAATATTGTGCCTCCAATAACAACGGTTTTGAATCCTTTCCATGCACGTTCAAATTGCCGTGCCCCTATATTCTGTGCAACAAACGCAGACACACTTTGAATAATACATGATGGAATCATCAGGAAAAACACAGTGATCTTTTGGGCAACGCCGTATCCGGCAGATGGAATTAATCCCATATTATTCACAAGTTTTGCAATCCACAACAAAGAAAACTGTGTTACCAGTTCATTGATCATAATTGGAACACCAACGCCCAGGATTGCTTTTGCTTCTCTTTTGTCCAGAACGAATTCTTTTTTCGTAAATATAATCGGAAGATTTATCCTCCTTATCATAAGCAAAGAAATGATAACAGAAACCATCTGAGCAGCAACGGTTGCAACAGCCGCACCTGCGACATCCATATGCAAAGCTCCAACCAGAAGAAAATCCAGGAAAACGTTAACAAGGCAGGCAATAAAGACAAAATGCAGCGGATTTACAGTATCACCTATGCCTCGAAATACAGCGCTGATTACATTGTAAGCTATGATAACGATAGTGCCTCCGCCGCAAATACGCAGATAAGTAACAGACTTTTCCATTGCCTCCTCCGGCGCATTCATAAAATTCATGATGTTCCCGGTAAAAAGTTCCAGGAAAAGGGTTAAAACAATACCAATGATTAAGAAAATAAGGATTGTAGAACCAATCGCCTGTCCTGCTGCTTTCTGATTTCTTTCCCCTATATGCTGCCCAATGATAACAGTCGTACCCATAGCAAGGCTGACAATACTTTGCGTAATTACCTGCATAAAATTGCTTCCGGTTCCGACAGCGGAAACACTTGCAGCATCACAAAAGCGACCAACGACAAAAAGATCAACAGCTCCATAGGCTGCCTGCAGGACAAGTGCCAAAAATACCGGAACCGCAAAATGTATAATTCCTGTAAAGATAGAGCCTTCCAGTAATGAATCTTTTGTATCGCCTTTCACCTTTCTCTCGCCTCCTGATATAAAAATGTATCGTTATGAATACTGTCGGGAAAAGCATCTCCAATACAGGAATCATTATAACAGGTATCATAAATTGTGGCTTATGTATTATGACCAAAATAATTCTGGCGTGATTATACTTTTTGAACAATTCCAGCATCCGTATTTTTCCTGATTCCTGTTTTATCAAAATCTATGGCATGATGGTATTTTTAGCAGAAAACGTATCCAATTTCTCATAAATTTATGAATAATCCGTGAAAAATAGCACCGGATATCTTTTCGCTATTATGCTACAGTAAAGGAGACCTACTATGAATATATTATTGGCAGAAGACGAAACATCATTGGCGAAGGCTGTGAGCACCATCTTCTCCCGGAACGGATGGAAAGTGGATGCGGCAAAAGATGGCAGTCAGGCATTGGACAAGATAAGAGCGATCAGTTATGATGCGCTTGTTCTGGATATCATGATGCCAAAGACAGATGGAATCACAGTGTTGAAAACAATCCGCGCAGAAGGGGATTTAACCCCGGTGCTGATGCTCACCGCAAAAGCAGAGTTGGATGATAAAGTGACCGGGCTGGAAGCCGGTGCAAATGATTATCTGACGAAACCGTTTCAGGGCAAAGAGCTAATGGCTCGGATTAAAGCCATGACCCGCGCTCAGAATTTTCAGGAGCACCCGAAGCTGCATCTCGGCAACGTGAGTCTTGACCGGAAGAATCTGGAACTGTCCACCCCTTCCGGCTCCCTGCGTCTGGCTTACCGGGAATCCCGGATGCTGGAAATCCTGATGACGAATCCACAGGGCAGTATCCCGCGGGCGCAACTTCTGAAAAAAATCTGGAAAGGCGAGGAAACGGACGAAGAAGCGGTGAAGGTATATGTTTCCTACCTTAAGCATGTCAATGCAGACGATTCGTGATATGATCCGAGAGGAATAGGGAAGAAATAGCGGCAGATCCGTATTTATGTTATTACGCTGCCGAACAGGCCATCCGTCCCCGCCAAAGCGGCTAAGATGGCCTGTTCGACCGGCTGATTATTTCACAGTCCTTTTCATAAAGAAGGTTTTCCTGTG
This sequence comes from Clostridiales bacterium, assembly GCA_021203005.1. Lineage (GTDB taxonomy): Bacteria > Bacillota > Clostridia > Lachnospirales > Lachnospiraceae > Eubacterium_I. The sequence goes on from JAJQCB010000043.1 coordinate 10,500, forward strand.
GTATGGCCAATTTCGTGAACCAACCAGTTTGAATAGTGATATTTCCTGTTTTACTTCCTCCCGATCAGCGCGTCATCCAGAGGTTTCCCTGCAGCTGTCCGGTATTTATCATCCACATTCTTAACATGCTCCGCGGAAAAAATAAACATCAATACTAAACCGATCACACCGGAAAGGGTGATAAAGATAAATACGGAAGTAACCCCCAGAACAGATGCCAACAACATAGCAGTTACTGTCGGCGCAAAAGCATTGAAGATATTTGCGATAGGATTTACGCATGCGAATACACTGGCAAAATCTTCACGCCGCCAATACTGAACCGCTGCAGACACGGTATAATTAGAAGATGCTCCCATAAACATGGCCAGAAGCACCAGAGAGACAACTACCAGCGCCGCTGTTCCCGTATTGCAGGCCACAACGCCCAGAATACCGGAAATTACCATCAGAACCGTGCAGATCAGCATGGATTTTTTCGTACCGAACGCTGTATCCAGAACACCCAGAAGCCAGCTGCCGATAGCTCCGAACAGAGCGATAACCATCATAATGATCGTATAGTTCAGATTCGGGAAGCTCGCTATAATAGTACTGGACTGTGTCATGGCTCCAATTGCAGCCATCAGAATCAGTCCGCAAACGACTGCAATACACCAGAAATCCCGATTTGCGAAGATATGACCGGTCGTCCACACTGTCGTGCGTTTGTTCTCAATTTCTTCCTCCATCATTTGCTTCGCAATCTCAGGAGTAAAAGATTTATCGTTGTCACGATATGCACCGCACTGCTCCGGATAATCCGTGATGAACACCAGAAACATAATATATCCAATGCTGCCGACGATCAGGAAGGGAAGAAAGGATGTAAAGATCGCCGGAGCCGTGCCGCCATTGTTTAAGGGTGCATATACTGCAGTTGCGAAAAATCCAATCACACCGTTACACACCGGATACGCGATGGTTGTGACGCCCATAACCGTACCCTTTCTTCTGGGGAACCATTGTCCGGCAATGATACTCAGAAAGAACAGCGCATAGATAGTCACGGTGAGGTTCACACCAAAGTAAGCCACATACCAAAGACTTAACATATTCAGCGGAAGTGCCGCCACCAGCCATGCAAAGATGATCGCCAGGATGCCAAAAACAGCCGCCACTTTTTTTACGCTGTGAATCCTGCCGATAAAACGCGACAAAATAATCTGAATGACCGTGCCGATCAGCGTGCCTGCCGTCAGAAGCAACGCCACCCTCTGGGATCCGCCGTAGAAATCTGCCAGTATATTCAGCGGATAGTTTGTAAATGTCTGAAAAGTAAAGAATCCGAGAAACATAACGATAATCAGCAGCCATCCTCTGACTCCAAAACCGATTGATTTGTTTTTATCCATAACTTTTCTCCTTTTCATTTTTATCTGTTTTATACGATTGAAACTTCTTCCGTCTTACATGTACATCCCGCTCATCCTCCCGCAGGCAGTCCATAAATCCGGATATTAATACAATTCTCTCTTCCGATATTTTGTGTGAAGCAGCTTATGTGCCGTCGATCCGCCGGGTTCACCAATGAAATCCTGGTAGAGCTTCTGAATCATCGGATTATCATGAGATTTCCTTAGCGGCCGGTCTTCATCCAGCTGATAAAGCACCTGTGCACGCAGTTTCCGGTAATCTGTGAAGTTTCGCACAGCCGCAGGTACCTGAGGCTGTCCTCCGCCATTGATACAGCCGCCGGGGCATCCCATAATCTCTATGAAATGATAATCGGCACTTCCATCCGCCACCGCTTCCAGTATCTTACGGGCATTGGCCAGGCCGGATACTGCGGCAACACGGATCTTCTGTCCAGACACATCAAGCTCAGCCTCTTTGATGCCTTCCATTCCGCGTACCTGATGGAATTCCACAGCAGACAATTCTTCACCCTGCAGAGATTCCACTGCCGTGCGAAGCGCTGCCTCCATGACACCTCCCGATGCACCAAAAATCACGCCCGCCCCGGTGCTGATTCCCAAGGGATCATCAAATTCTGCATTTTCAAGGCGCAGGAAATTGATATCTCTCTTTTTAATCATCCTGCTCAGTTCCCTCGTCGTCAGAACATAGTCCACATCCTGCACACCGGATGCATCCATACCCTCTCTGCCAATCTCCACCTTTTTTGCCGTACAGGGCATAATACTGACAACCACAATATCTTCCGGCGAAATAGTATTTTTCTGTCCGTAATATGTTTTAATCATCGCACCGAGCATTTCATGGGGAGATTTACAGGTAGACAGATTGTCCAGCATCTCCGGAAAATAATATTCACAGAATGTAACCCACCCGGGCGAACAGGATGTGATTAGAGGCAGATTTTTCCCTGATTTCATCCTCTCCAGGAATTCATTTGCCTCTTCCATGATCGTCAGATCCGCTCCCAGATCAGTGTCAAATACCTTATCAAATCCAAGCTCCCTCAGCGCAGCCACCATTTTACCCTCTGTATCTGTACCAGCAGGCAGGCCAAAACACTCACCAAGCGCCGCCCGGACTGCAGGGGCGGTCTGTGCGATCACTACCTTCGTCGAATCAGCCAACGCACGGAACACAGCCTCTGTAGCATCCTTCTCATAGAGTGCACCAGTCGGGCAGACCGCAATGCATTGCCCGCACGAAACACAGCTTGTCTGACCCAATCCAAGATCAAAAGCAGAACCGATATAAGAATCGCATCCTCTGCTGTTGGTTCCTATCACACCGATTCCCTGGACATTTTTACAGACGGCAACACATCTTCTGCAGAGAATACATTTGTTATTATCGCGCACCATATGAGATGCAGAAATATCCAGTTCATACTTCTGTCGCTCGCCCTCCTCATAATATGTATCATCCTCAATCCCATACTTTTCGCATAACTTCTGCAGTTCACAGTAACCGCTTCGAACACAGGAAAGACATTTCTTTTCATGACCGGAGAGCAGCAGGCGAAGTGTGTTTTTGCGGGCAGCAATCACACGAGGGCTGTTCGTCGTCACCTCCATTCCCTCCTCAACCTTCGTTTTACAGGAAATTATCAGATCCTTTTTCCCGATTGCTTCCACCTGACAGATCAGGCACGCGCCATCTTCGTTAATATCTTTCAGCCAGCACAGAGCAGGAATCTCTATATCCGCCTGTGCCGCAGCTTCCATAATCGTAGTGCCCTCAGGCACGGTAACCTTCTTTTTGTTAATATATAAGGTCATTTCTCTCATTTTCCGCCTCCTACTCTTTACTGATTGCCTTCACCGGACAATACTGATAACAGGTGTCGCAGGCCAGACAACGCTCCATATCAATAACCTTTGTCTCATCCTCACGCTCCGAGATACATTTCGCAGGGCAGGAAGCTGCACAGACACCGCAACCCTCACAACGCTTCTGGTTAACTTCATATGTAATAAGAGGCTTGCACACCTTCGCCGAGCATTTCCTGTCCTGTATATGAGCGACATATTCCTCACGAAAATACCGAAGAGAGGAAAGCACGGGGTTCGGAGCCGCTTTGCCAAGGCCGCAGTATGCAGAAGTTCTCACATATTCCGCCAGTTCTTCCAGCTTTACCAGATCTTCCATGTCCGCTTTCCCCTCTGTAATTTTATCCAGAAGGTCATACATCTTTTGCGTTCCGATACGGCAGGCCGTACACTTTCCGCAGGACTCTTTCATGGAAAACTTCACCTGCTGTTTCACATGCTCAATAATGCATATATCGTCGCCCAGAGCCATCAGTCCGCCCGCTCCCAGAAGAGTACCACGCTCTACCAGAACATCATAATCCATCGGGACATCCAGATCGGATGCCGGGATATATCCGCCGGAAGCACCGCCGGTCTGAATTGCTTTCAGCGCTTTACCCGGAACCATACCGCCACCGATTTCCTCCACAATGGTGCGAAGACTTGTTCCTAACGGCACCTCTACCAGACCGGAGTTATTCAAGTCGCCGCCCAGCGCAAAAATCTTTGTACCGCAGGCGGTCTCATTTCCTTTCTGAGCAAACCAGCCGATCCCATTCCGGATGATTGCCGCTACGGTAGCAAGGGTCTCCACATTGTTAATCACAGTCGGCTTCTCATATAATCCTTTTTCTACCGGATAAGCCGGTTTCAGGCGCGGCTCGCCGCGGTTCCATTCAAAAGAACTGATCATGGCGGTTTCCTCTCCGCAGACATATGCCCCCGCCGCAAAACGAATCTCCATATCAAAGGAAAATCCGCTGCTCAAAATATCATCGCCCAGTAACCCGTTCTCTCTCGCCTGAGAAATGGCAGTTGTAAGATTTTTCACCGCAGTCGTATATTCTGGTCTTATGTATACATATCCCTGAGAAGCACCAACGGCATAAGCCGCGATGGTCAGGCCTTCAATCACCGCATGGGGATCCGCCTCGATCACAGAACGGTCCATATATGCACCAAGGTCACCCTCATCCGCGTTGCAGATGACATACTTTTCATCCGACTCCTGCGCCGCCGCAATCTGCCACTTGACGCCGGTGAGATAGGCTCCGCCTCCCCGCCCCCGCAGGCCGCTTTCCGTGACAGCTTCTGCCACATCTTCAGGCGTCATCTGCGTGAGAGCCTTTGCCAGTCCCTGATATCCGTCCATTTCAATGAAATCTTCAATATTTTCCGGATCAATCTTTCCGCAGCGTTCAAACACCACCGGTGTCTGACAGATTACGAACTTACTCTGCCGCAGTGGAACAAAATTCGGTCTTCCCGACGCCGGTTCCACATTTGTATACAGGAACTTCGGGATCACCCGCTTGTTTACAAAATGCTCCTCTACCAGCTCTTCGAGGTTTTCTGGCAGAAGATTCGCATAGGTCACTCCCTCCGGGTATACCGTCATCACAGGCCCTTTCGCGCAAAGTCCATGACATCCTGTCGTCACAATCTCAACCTGATCTTCCATCCCCACCAGACGCAGTTCCTCGCGCAAAGCCTCCCGCACATCCCTGCTGTTCTGCGAAGTACAACTGGTGCCGCCGCAAATGCAGACCCGATATGGACATTCGCATGATCTCTTTTTATGTGCTTCCTTTCTCTCCATCAATTCTTCTGCCGTCCTCATTGCTGTCCTCCCTTCTCTGCATCGGCTCTGTACTGCGCGATCAGCTGCACCGCTTTTTCCGGAGTCATCCTGCCGTACACGGTATCATTTACCATCATAACCGGACCTGTCGCGCAGGCACCGACACAATGCCGCGTCTCCAAGGAAAACAACAGATCCGGCGTACACTCATCTTCTCCGATTTCCAGAAGTTCCGATACTTTATTATATACTGCCTGTGCACCGTTCATCTGACAAGCAGATCCAAGGCAAACGGTAATCTGATACTTTCCTCTGGGGTTTAACTGAAACCCCTGATAATATGTCGCCGCACCGTAAACATCTTCCTGCGGGATCTGCAGTTCCCTTGCAATGATAGTCTGAACCTCCATCGGAAGATAACCGTAAATATCCTGTGCTTTCTGCATAATGGGAATCAGGGAATCCCGCCTGTCTTTCATTTCATCAATCAACGCGATCAGCTTCGCTTCCTGTTCGGCTGTTCCGGCAAAAGGAATATTGGTCTGTCTCTTCTTCACCTGCTACACCTCCCACTCTCTCAGCTTAATCGCGCTGACCGCACAGTCGCGGGCCGATGAAATAGCCCGTTCCCGCAGTTCCGGCGGGATCTGATTCACCAACACATCAATACAGTCCTCCTCAAAGTTACGCTTATATAATTCCGGATACAAATCAATACAGATGCCGCACCGAATACAATAATCATCAATTCTGATCTTCATTCCACTATTCCCCCTTTATCTCTTTTGCCATATAATCTGCTGCTGCCAGTCCGGAGGAACAGGAAGCCGTAAAACTGGAACTGGCATTTATCGGAGGATTGCCGTAAAGGCTGCCGGCTATCATGTCTCCCGCGGAATAAAGTCCCGGAATCACTCTCTTCTTCGTATCCAGCACCTGACAGTAGCGGTTCACAGTGATGCCACCGATGGTGTCATATCCGCCCAGATGAATACGCATGGCATACACCTGTCCGCTCTCCTCACGCACAGGGCGAAGGAATCTCGGATTTTTTCCAAATTCCAAATCTACTCCGTTCTCACAATAACTATTGTAGTCTGCCAGCGTTTCCCGTAATCCTTTCTCGTCAATCCCCATATATTCGCACAAGTCATGAATGGTATCCCCATGGTATACATGCCGGTTTCCCTGTGCCCTGACCATGTCAATCTGCTCCCGGATAAATTCAATCTTTTTCCCCGGAAAATAAAATACACATAATCATCCTCCACTCCGCGCTTCGCCCACCGCTTTGTGGTATCTTCATCCCAGATTATGTAACCGCAATGCCCCGGATTATTATAAAGTCCCGCACCGACCGCCATATGCTGGTCACTCATCTCCTCATTCATAAAGCGTTTGCCGTTCGCATCGACCCAGAGATAGGGCTGTTCCTGAACAATACGCAGCAGGTTTCTCGGCATCCACGCAATATTACCAACTATGCCCGGTCCCGGTACGACACTGTGTCCGGAAACCGAAATACCGCCTTTCGCGCCGCCGATTTCCCAGACAGCCCGCTGGCCGTCACCGGTCTCCTTACTGTTTTTAAAATGGATAAAAATAACATCTCCGTCCCCGCTGCAGTCATCATCCGTCCTGGTAAGCCCCAGCTCTTCTTTCATCATCTTCGGGTTATCGGAAATACCGCCGGAGGCAACCAGAAGCGTCTTGCAGTGAATGTCCACACGCTCCCCGATTTTATCACAGGCAACAGCCCCGGTCACCCGGTTCCCTTCCCGGATAATTTTCTGAATCGGTGTGTTAAAATAAAACTGCCCGCCCAGGCTTTCAATAATTCTGCGATAGCCAAGACAGACAAGGGCTGCCGCATGGCCCTGCCCGCGCCCTTTAATAAAGTAATAATCTCCCACATCCATGCCATTCGGGAATCCAGATCCATAGGCACGTTTCTGGCCAAACGTGGCAGGGTCATTCACAATCATATCCTCCACTTCAATGCCGAGTTCCCCCAACACAATATCCGGAAGCAGCGAAGAATAATGGAAAACTGTCCTCGCCAGCCCCAGATCGCCCGCATAATTCGTAAACTCTCCCATAACACGCAGCGCCGATGCCATGTGCTCCGGCGTATCCGGCAATGACATAAATGCCATGGGGCAGTTGGAAACAGCACCCCCCTGATAGGGACGTTTCTCAAAGATCGCCACCTTTAGGTCCGTGGTCTTCAGCAGACGGTACGCAGCCGAAAGCCCGGCCAGACCGCTTCCCATAATCGCTACATCCGTTTCAATGGTTCTGCTCATAGTAACCTCCTTAATTTTTTGATATCTCAAGGGTAACAAAAAAACAGATTGCATATTCCGTAATTTCCTCCAAAAATCATTTGAAAAAAATTCCCAGAATTATGCAATCTGCATTCCATAAGATAGGGTTAAAACGTCATTCACACGACTCCAGCAGTTGTTCAATCTCATCGGAAACAATCAGATCTCTCTGCACTGAACTGTCCCTGAAATCGACCTGGAGATACTCCTCCATTTTCTTTACAGCGTAAATCACCGTATTTCTGTGAATATACATTGCCTGACTGATTTCTGTAGCATTGCAGTTGTTTTTTACGTATGCCACAATAATCTCCCGATAGTTCGTATTTTTTCGCCTGTCATAATCTTTCAGGGCAAGGTATATTTCCGCCTGCATAGTCTCTATGGGAAGCGTTTCATTCTGCTTTAACAACATATGCCGGATATAATAATCTTCATAGTTACAGATACGCTGTTTCTTTCCCACCTGCTGATCCACTTCCAGAGCCGCGCACCCCTGCATATATGAATACACGATTTTTCGTATATCTGAAAACTGCCTGCTGATTCCCATACGATAATCATAACACTCCATGACACGCTCAAACAGCTTTCTCTCTTCCGGATCCCAAAAGCGCTGCAAAGGGGAATCCTTTTCCCGTCTTCGCAGCAGCAGAATTCGATTTTCGTAGATGATTGTTTTCGTCTGGCTCAGCAGTGATACACATTCCCTCATAATCAGTTTATATGGCGCGGTCTCCTTCTCTCCCACCTCGATAACTGCCAGATAATATATCCCCTGCAGGGAAAGATCCTGCACGAAAGCCAGCTGATCCTCCAACTGTTCCTGTGAAGGCTGCGGGGTTCGAAGCAAGTGCAGGAGCAGGCTTTCATATGCGTAATTCCCATATTTATATTCCGTCTTCATACTCTGGAAGTACAGCATCAGATTGTCCGCGATAAGCTGAAGTATCCCGTAATATCCATCCTCCAGTTCCGATTGCTCCAGAAAAACCGCCGCATGGGCGTAGGCATTGTGCTCATCATATAATTTAAAATAAAGATTCCACCGTTCCTCCCCTTTCATAGCTTTTTCCAGAACAGGTTTGTCCATATATCGCACTTTCTGGAAGATATGCAGCTTCTTAGCCTTTTCCAGTATCACATGATGGCTGTACCCGTTTTTGATCGTTTCCTGATACTCAGAATAATTGCAAGGGATATTTTTAGTGTACGCCAGAACATTAAAACCGGTATCAAAAAGGATAAAGGGATACTGAAACCATGGTTCCGCAGCAGTCACCATATCCTGAAGACTTCCTCCGGTGAGCATAATCGTATGCATTGTCCGATCCAGTTCCTTGATACTATCAAAAATTTCATAGACCATATCTGCCACGTAACCATGGTCATATTTTTCTGTAATATAAATGCCTGACCATCCCTCCGGGGCTTCCTCATTCTCTCCTTCATCATTAATGACGAGAAACGTAAGATTTTTCCTATCGTTCTTTCCAACAGATTGTTTCATCCTGCTTGAGTACAGAACATACAAGTACTCAGACGGTTTCGTTCTGTCTGCATAATAATGCCGAACGCCCCGAACTTCTCGACCAGCTCCCGCATATACCATACTTTGTGGTATCTTTTCTCTGAGTTTATATGTGATTACTTCCAATGACAGTATCATACTCTTTTAGAATACACCCTTCTCTTCTTCGTATAATGACGGCAATATTGAAGCCAAATTTGTAAATTCCTTAATATTGTGCGCATACAATCCCTTCGGAATAAACTCCGGTACACTTGCACTTTCCGGCAAACCTCGCTTCATCTCACCGTCAATCAGACCATAACCAATCCAGAAACGCGAACAAAACATAATTCCATCCTTATACGGATACCATTTATGCGTCATGGAAGCAGAAAAAGAACTAAGTCCCGCAGCACAGACCATAGAAGCACACTTTTCCGTCCCAATCAGCGATTTGTCATATCCATAATCCGCCGGATCCATAAAACGGAGCATGAGGAATTCCGGACCCGGCCCGACATCTTCCATAATATAATGGGTCACACCCCATGTCTTCTGATTCATCGGCACATTCGGATCACAGACATAATCCGCACGATCCGCTCTGGCAAAATAATGATCCTCCGGATCCCAGATTTTATATCGTAAATCTGAGCCCACGCTATGCCACGGAAACCACCAGTCCATCATTTCCACTGTCACCCCCGGCATATATGTCTCGTTGCAGACGAAACCCATGCCATCTGGGTTTACACCATAACCAAGCTGACAGCAATCCGTATCTGTACCTGCCAGAAAACTGTTTTTCTCCTCAAAAGGTATACATCTCGCTTTCGACTGCTCATTCAAAAAAGCCAGCTTCTCCACCGGAATAGGTGCCAGATCCTGCTCAAAATACTTGTAATAAGACAATCTTTTCTCTTCCTGACTTACTCCTACTTTTGTTTTATCCATTTTCCCTGTCCCCCGTTTCACGTGTATTAGTTGATACAGGAATAATTATAACACATAGAAAAAACTGCGGATTATGCTCCGTGCCTAAAGCGATTTGTTTTTATCAGAATTAAGTTATGCTTTTTGCACAACTCAACCATGCTATTTTTGCGAATATCGCCTTTGATACCAGCCGCCCAGCCATTTCACGCCTTTTGTCAGGATCCACAACAGTGGTATCACTGCCCCCATGACAGGGATCAACAAGAGCAGGCAGGAGCCAGACATTTTCACCAGGCCAAAAAGTATCGGAAAATAATAGCTCCCAGCTGCCACACCAGCAAAACACAGGATACAGATTCCCACTTTGACCGGCCAGAACGGGCGGCATACCTGAATCAGTACGATAGCACTTACCATAACAAGCAAGGCGGTTGCCGCTGTCGCAATTTCATCCGATGAAATATTCTGCCATTTTCCCAGAAACACGACTGCCAGAACAACAATGACATCTGTCACGCCTGCAGGCAATGACCGGAACAGGATATTGGATAAGAAATGCTCCTTAATCTCTGCTTTATTGCGCAAAAACGCCAGAAAGAATGCCGGCACGCCGATCAGGAAAAAGCTGATGAGGAAAAGCTGTTTCGGCTCCAACGGATAGGTAATGGAAAGCAGCGCGGAAAACAACGCCAGGAAAAAGGAAAATATATTTTTTACAAGGAACAGACTGGATGAATTCTGTATATTATTGACCACCCGCCGCCCTTCCATCACCACATCCGGCATACAGGAAAAATCTGAATCCAGCAGAACCATCTGGGCGACATGGGCCGCTGCCTCGCTGCCGGACGCCATGGCAACACTGCAGTCTGCATCTTTTAAAGCCAGGATATCATTCACCCCGTCGCCGGTCATGGCCACGGTATGCCCCTGCGCTTTCAGTGAACGGACAAACTCGCGTTTCTGTTCCGGTGTTACACGTCCGAAAACGGTATATTCCCGCATGGCCTGGTCAATGTCTTCCGATGTGTTCAACATCCGGGCATCCACGCACCGTTCCGCGTTTTTAATTCCGGCTTCCTGTGCCGCCTCCGAAACCGTAAGCGGTGTGTCTCCGGAAATCACTTTGACTTCCACACCGTTCCGTTCAAAATACGCAAAAGTTCCTGTTGCTGACTCCCGCACAGGATTAGACAGGAGAATATATGCAAGCGGCGTAATCTTTCCTTTTGGCAGTTCCCCCGATACCACCTCATCACAGCAGGCAAAAACAAGCACCCGGTATCCTCTCGCCGCGAAGTCCGCAATTTCCGCGGAACACTCTGCAAAGCAGTCGCCCAGAACAAACTCCGGTGCGCCCAGGACATAACAGCCGTCCTCAAAAATGACCGCACTGTATTTTACCCTGGAGGAAAACGGGAGCACTTTTTTTGCTTCCCTGCCCGCATGATCCAGAAAGTACGATTTTACCGCCGCCATTGTGGCATTATCATTCCCCATTGCTCTGGCAAAATCTCCGATACGCCTTTCAATCGCAGCCAGATTCCCCGGCTGCAGACCTTTAGCTGGTATCAGATCACGCACTTCCATGTGGTTTTCCGTAATTGTACCTGTTTTATCCACACATAGTACATCCACACGGGCCAGCGTCTCAATGCTTTTCATATTGTGGAGAAGGACGCGACGTTTTGCCAGACGGGTCGCGCTGATTGCCATGGCAATACTGGTAAGTAAATAAATGCCCTCCGGTATCATGCCGACCATGGCTGCCACGGCAGTCGCAATGCTGGTCCGGACATCCTCATGGTTAACAGCAAAACTCTGGACAAAGAGTACAATGCCAATAGGAATCAATGCAAAGCCCACAATCTTCAGCATACGGTTAAGGGACCGCATCATCTCTGACTGTTCTCCGGTTTCCATGGCTTTCGCCTCTCGTGTCAGCTTTGAAATATAAGAATCTGCGCCTACCTCAGTCAGCCGCGCACGGCATTCCCCGGATACAACAAAACTGCCGGAAATCAGGGAATCCCCTGTCGTTTTCTCAACCTCATCGCTTTCCCCGGTTAAAAGAGCTTCATTGACCCGTGCGCTTCCTGAAACCACAACCGCATCAGCACATACTTGACTTCCCGCCGTAAAAATGACAATATCATCACGAACCAGTTCTTCCGCTATCACTGTGACTGGTTTTCCGTTTCGTACTGCCACCGCTTTCGGCGCCCCCAGCATACTCATTTCTTCCATAGCCCGTTTTGCGCGGAGTTCCTGAACAATGCCAATCAAAGTATTGATCACGATGATCGGAAAGAAAAGCAGATTTGCAAAAGACTGCACCGCACAGAGCAGCACAGCCAGTATCACAAATATCAGGTTAAAATAAGTACAGACATTATCACGGATGATTTCCCGCACGGACTTTGCAGGAGACTCGTCTGCCCGATTATCCCATCCACCGGATTTCCGCCGCGCGATTTCCTCATCCGAAAGCCCCATCCATATGTCTGTCTCCATAACATTAACCGGAATCCGCTCTGGTTGTTTCTTCGTACTCCGTATTTTTCCTCTGCTCAGCATAATTTTCCCTCTATCATAGCCGACGGATTAATCCGACATCACTTTTTCAAACACACAGACCGGGATCGGCAGGTCCTCTGTCAGAATTTCCGTAATATGAAATCCACAGTGATTCACATAAAAAACCATATTCCGGATCACGCTCGCCGGAGTCACCGTCCGCCATACCCTGGTATCAGGATACCGTTCTTCTAATTCCATCCATGCCAGTGTTCCATATCCCTGCCCGATCTGCTTCACATCTATAAAAAGCAGTTCCAGCTCCCTGTGCAGCCCTTCCAATGTCCGGACAACCGCACCTCCGACCGGTTGATCTCCTTCATAAACAGCCCAGGCATCTACATTTTTCTGGCAAATCAGTTCGCCCAGTTCTTCCCCCATGCCATCCGGGAGAAAATAATCATCCGGGACAAACTTACGCTGTGTTTCAAAAGCTTCCTTGCAAAACCGGGCCATAACCGGCAATATTTCCTCTGTCATTGGTTGAAACCTCATATTTTTTTACCATCCTTTCCTACTACAATGTATTTATGGGCTGATCATCTGTCCTTAAGTTCTTTATTTACTGCTCCTGAGATTCCGACAATTTATTACAACCTTTACCGGGATCTTTCATTTTTACTGCCCTTGATTCCCGCATCAATTCCCTGATACATGCAATATCTTCCGGAATATTCGCTGTATAATATAAACTATTCCCCAAATACGATTGTATAATATCTGGGATTTTTCTGGTCACTACCGGTACATGGCAGGCCATCGCCTCAAAAAGAACCGTACCATTCCACTGCTCTCTGGCTGGAAGATAGAAAACATCTGCATCCTGATAAAGTTTCAGTCTCCTTACCCTATCTGCATACCCCATATAATGAAAATTGGAGGAAGCCGCTTGCAGAGCCGTATGGGCAGCATGCTCCCCTCGACCCAGAAGCCTGAAAGGCAACGGGTCAAACCAGAAAAATTCCATATCCGACAGTTTGCCCGCCACCTCAATCACTTCAAAAGCTCCCATCTGTTTTGAAAATCGCCCGATAGAAATTACAATTCCGGCATTAGCATTCGACTTCAGGTACTTTCTTAAATCATATGTTTCTTCCGGAAGTAACTCATCACTCACTGTATCCTGACCTCCTTTGTCAGTCCTGAAATAAACAGTTGTTTATAAGTGATATCAGAAAAATCAGCTGTGGTCTCCGATCGGCTGTTTCCCGTGTCTCTGACTGATCACGCAATGATGTTGAATCGGTTTCCACTCCACCTTTCCGGTAAGTGCAGCAATAGCGATCGGGGCAAAAGAAAACATAAAAACCGGGAATGCAAACAGCGATTTGATCTTTGCCCCTGTTCCCGCACGAATCTGTCTCCACTCTGTAAATAGCGTATATCCGCCCAAAAGCATCATCGAAAGATAGGTAACCAGAAAATTCCGCCCCACTTTGGAAAGAGTATATCCAACATCCTGCCCGCTGATCAGGCTCACGGCCAACAGAACCAGATTTGATACTACCATAAAAATCGTAATAAATAGTGCCGGCCATGTATACATAGTCATATCAAAGCAGGCAAAACCGGTCTTTATGCCATGCCGGATACTCCCGAATATTTCTTTCCCATATTTTGAAAATACCTGCTGGTATCCCTTGATCCACCGCTTCCTCTGATCCCATGAGACCTTAAAGCTGCCCGGCTGTTCATCATAAAACACCGCCCGGTCACAATAACCGATCATTTCCCCCTGCAGAATCTGCGACATGGTAAACTCAATATCCTCCGTCAAAAGCACATGGTTCCATCCGTCCATCTGTTCCATAATTTTTCCGGAAAAGAAAAACCCGGTGCCGGAAACGCCGCAGCTGGTTCTGTTCAGCATCCTCCCCTTATTGATCCACTGGGCTTCATGGAGAAACCACAGGCCATAGCTGGCTGTCAGCCAGTTGGTGCCGAAATTCTTTGCGTTACGGCAGCTGGTGATAATCTGATATCCGTCGCAAAAAGTGCGGTTCATTTCCCGTATATATGATTTTTCCAGAAGATTATCGGCATCAAAGACCAGATACCCGTCATACTGATCCAATAATCCATCCTCTTTCATACAATTTACCAAAAAGCATAATGCGTAACCTTTCCCAATCTGAACCCGATTAAATCTTTCATATACGATCGCTCCGTTCTTCCCTGCAATGTCAGCTGTGGCATCCTCACAATTATCTGCAACCACATAAATATCTATCAGTTCTCCGGGATAATCCTGCATACGGATACTCTTAAGCAGCTGAGCAATCACGTCCTCTTCGTCCCTTGCCGCTACCAGGACAGCCATCCTGTGGAACACCTCCGGCGCATGGCGCGGTTTTTTTTCTTTTTAACCAGATCAGCAGGAAATAATATCCCTGATAAGCGAAACAAAACAGAACCATTCCAAGGAAAACCCAGTCTACGATATAAATTGCCAGCTTCATAAAAAATTGCCTCCGTATACATATATTCTGAAGAATACCTCCACAGTTGCCAGTATACACAGGAACCCTTTCCTAACATTTTCGCTTCTTTAAACAAAGCCTAAAAGAATTATTAATATATTTTTAACCCCCATAGAAAAATTCTCTGCCAATTTTATAGCAACATCCTTTTTAGACAAGCCGCAAAATATGAATCCTCGATAATATATCCGCAGACACCGAAATCTCATTTTTTAGCCGTTGATTTTCCTGGGTTTTTCAGGCTCTAAATGCGGACATTATATCGTGATTTCATCACGATCCAATTCGCCGCTCGCCGAACATGCCAGCATGTTCTTCTCGCTTGCGCTCATTAGAATCTTATAATCCTCACACTTAACCATGGTTAAATTAAATGTAATCGAAACATCTGCCCCATTTCCTTTTATACTGATAGTGTTGTCAGCGTCATTATCTTTTTCGAGAGTTTTGCTTACAGTCCCCTCGTCATTATACAAGATCAGGTGCAAATATTTCTTAAAACACTTGACTTTATAATATTGAATCACTATAATATGTCGCAAGCGACCTATATGGCAAAACCGAAAGGAATGAAGTATATGGAACTGATGAGCATAAAAATATTGAACACCGCGATTGAAAACATCTTAAACCGTGAGCTGGCGGAGTTCGATATCACTTACACGCAGGCCACTGTGATCGGATTTCTGAATCAAAACAGGGATCATACCGTGTGCCAGCGCGATATAGAAACCAGGCTCGGGCTGACACACCCTACTGTCAGCAGCATCTTAAACCGCCTGGAGGAAAAACGGATGGTTCGAACAGAGCCGTTGGCAGAAGACAGACGCTACAAAAAGATTGAGCTTACAGAGGCCAGCCAGCATATAGCGGATCAGATTCAGGAAAAAATTAACCGGATCAGCCGGGAATTATTACAAGGTGTAACCCCGAAGGAAGAAAAAGGATTCATAAAAACGTTAAATCTTATCATCCGGAACATAAAATAGTTCTCCCGATAACCATAATTTTTTAATCAATTAGGTCGTTTGCGACTTATTTAGCAAAGGAGGAAAACATGTCAAATCAGACAAGTATTGAAAAAAATCCATTCGTCACAGAGTCGATATGGAAACTGCTGGGGAAATACGCACTGCCCTGCGTCATCTCGCTCCTGGTAAATTCTTTATACAATATGGTCGACCAGGTGTTTATCGGGCGGGGCATCGGATATCTGGGAAATGGGGCGACGAATATCATATACCCGCTTACCGTTATCGTCCTGTCTGTGGCTCTGATGCTCGGAGATGGCGGAGCATCGTTTTTAAGCATTAAACTGGGAGAAGACTGAAAAGAAGAGGCAACAAAGGGGATCGCAAACGCCATTCTGTTTTCCGTAATTTCAGGTATCGCGCTGGCGGTTCTGATCGGCATATTTTTAGATAAACTGGTCTTCCTGTTCGGATGTACAGACACCCTGTACCCGTATGCCATGGATTATGGGCGAATCATCACAATCGGCCTTCCGTTTGTGTTGGTCGGGACAGTTTTCACCGCAATAGAGCGGGCAGACGGAAGCCCGAAATATTCCATGGCATCCCTGGTTGCCGGAGCAGTGGTCAACACCATCCTGGATCCGCTGTTTATTTTCAAATTCCATTGGGGCGTGCAGGGAGCCGCGATTGCGACCATCATCGGGCAGATCCTGACCTGCTGTATGGGGCTTCTGTACATAAGAAAATTTAAGACCATCTCGCCGAAAAAAGTGATTACGCACTGAAATGGAAATACTGCAAAAACGTGTTGTCGCTGGGTGTCTCAAGTTTTATCACACAGATTTCTATTGTGATTGTGATGGCTGTCGTCAATAACCTGCTCACAAAATGCGGCGCGGATTCCGCCTATGGATCCGAGATACCGATCGCGGTAGTAGGAATCGTTATGAAGGTAAACCAGCTGGTTATTTCTGCAATGGTCGGCATCGCATCCGGCGCACAGCCGATCATTGGGTTTAATTACGGCGCGCAGAACTACGAGCGGGTAAAAAAGGTCTTTGGGGCAGTTGTAATCTGTGCGGAAATACTGGCAGTCGTGGCATTTGCCCTCTATCAGTTAATTCCGGTTCAGATCATCTCCATTTTCGGAAAGGAAAATGCCCTTTACAATGAATTTGCGGAGAAATGCTTCCGGATTTATCTGCTGGCCACTGTTCTGAACGGATTCCAGACCGTTTCCGGACTATTCATGCAGTCCATCGGAAAACCTGTGCATGCGACATGGATTTCACTCTCGCGGCGGATTATTTTCTTTATTCCGGCACAGTTTATACTGAGTGCCGTGTTTGGCCTGATGGGCGTCCTCTGGGCAACGCCGATCGCTGATACACTGGCTTTTACACTTGCCCTGATACTGACGATAAGGGAATGCAGACGATTAAAACCCGTTCCGGGAAAATTTGGAAAGGAGACAGCAGAATGAAACACCGGATCATCACCATCAGCAGAGAATTTGGAAGCGGCGGAAGGAAGATTGGAAAAGAAGTTCACCACTTTCGTAAAAACTAACTTCAACACAGTAAGGGATTTTTACCCTGGGCGCACTATGCATAAGCATTGTACTCAAATACAAACTCTGAAAAACGCAAAAGCGGTTTCGCCCGGATTATTCCATATAGGGATTATCCGGGTGAGCCATTATACGATATCTGTCTTTTCAATCACCGTGATGCCGATCGAAAAATCATCAACCAATTTTTCCGCCTTAATCACACATAATATCCACTTTGCCCTCTTTAAACTTGCACAGCATCTCGTTAGTCAGGGAAAAATCATCCGGCTTTTCGAAGATTTCCTCCGGCGTCACCCACTTCGCCATCGCCAGTTCGTCCTCCTCGAGAATAATTTTCTCAGTTCCGTCCAGCTCCGCAAAAAATCCGAATAACAGACTTTCCGAATACGGCCAGGGCTGACATTTATAGTAACGCAGATTTTTAATGGAAAGATGCGTCTCCTCGTACACCTCGCGAATGGCCGTTTCCTCAATCGTCTCCCCGACTTCCGCGAACCCTGCAATCAGGGCGTAGTGATCTGTAAATCCGCCGCGGTACTGACTCACCAGTATTTTCCCGTCATGAATGACTCCCACAATCACGCAGGGACAGATTTTCGGATACTCCATCTGTCCGCAGGCAGGACAGCGCATCATCCGTTCTCTCTCATCCGCCTCCATGGCAGTTCCGCACCGGCCGCAAAACCGATGAGCCTCATACCACCGCGCCAGCTGCATTCCCACCAACCCTGCATAGACCATGGAATGCGGTGCACACTTCCGCAAAACCTTTGTATCCTCATATCGATAGCCGTCCCCCTCGATGTCTCTGCCAAGGAAAAACCGTTCCTCCCCGATGGCAAAGAGATAGATGAAACTGCCGCTGCCCTGATCCTGCTTTGACAAGTCGGCAAAATGCGGAAATATAATCTTTTGTTTTTCTCCGCCAAGAAGAATCCGTCCGTCGGACATGCTGATAATGCGATCCCCATCCTCCGGTTTTATATTGTGGTACGCATTCTCAAAGTGTAAAGGTGCTAAATCCTGAATCATATGCTGTTTCCCGTCCTGCTTTTTCTTGATTATATCATTATCCGCAGCTCCTGCCAATTCTGGTTCCGAAATTTAATGCCACGATATAATCCATTTGTAAATCGTATTAATTTACCCGAAAAAAGACGGCCCCACTCGGGGAGGCCGCCCTCTTCTTATCCGGCAAACCGGAACAGCTTAATTTTTCCTTTCCCGGAAATCTCAAATGCTATTGTCTCAAATCCACCGGTGGAAAACTCCACTCTGTACACGCCGTCCTTCATCCAGAACTCCACCTCAGCAGCCATTTCCCCAAGCTTTCCGAGAAATCGTCTTCCCAGCTGCTGTGTGAGCCAGATCAGCAGGTTTTCCAGCTCCTCCTGCTTTTTATCCTGCATTTCCACGTAATGCATATGGAGCCGGGAAGCTTCTCCATGATTATGGCACCTGCAGAAGCAAAAAAGGCTCGAGCCAATCATGTAGGAGGCGTAGGCGGAAGCACTCTGCCTGTCGTAGGGTTGCGTAGAAACAAAATTACTCATAACATCAACCATCCTTTCTATATTCTGTTGTTATGGCGGAGGATCCGCGCATCCAGAAAAGATGGCATCAAAAAAGATCAGTTCGCCAGGGCATACTACGAGCGTAGTTGCTCGAAGTAAATGTCCATTAAAACTGATCTCTGATCTCGTCAGCTATTTTTTTACGATTGGAAGTATAACATGAATGCCCGGAAATTGCAACACATATTTTGCAATCAATATCAGGCCAGACATCATTGTATCTTGATTGCACAAAAATTCCTATCACAGAGATAATATAAGGATTATCATAGGCAGACAAAAAGATGGCTCTATTTTGAACCATCTTTTCGTCTGCCTATTTATATTTTTCACAGAGTTCTTCGAGCTTCAGAAAATCATTACACCTCTTTGTCAGAGCAGACCGCTCTCCTTTGACTTTCAGGCGATATAAATTCAAAGCATTTTTTCTGATTTTCTCCTGTATAGACTTTATGTACCGGTATTCTGCCAACAGAAGCGCCTTGTACTGCGGATTGCGTTCCTTTGAAATATCAACATATGTATAGCTTCCAGCCGGAACCGGAAACATATTATTAAGGTTGATAACTGCATAATTCTTGATTTTTACAAAGTCCAGCCCTTCAGGCATCTGCCGATGCTTTTCCTTAAAAGAGGATAGCGGTGCGAAATAATCCAGACCATGAATATGCAGCACGACTCCTATGTAAGCCCTTTCATTCTGCTGCCCTTTCTGGCTATTATGATACAGATGCGGTGCATACGGCAATAAATAATCTATATAAGCAGCCGATACCCGGTATAACTTAATGTTGTCCATTCTCTTTTCTCCCTCTATTATTCAGACAACCTGTAGCCCTATCTTTCTTTCGCAACATCCAGTAAAACATTATCGCGGCTCTGCGCATAAAACAAACGGAGACAGGCTGCCCTGCCTCCGCTGTTACAATCGCGCTCAGAGTGGCGAAACACTCTCTCGTAACTTTCTTGCATATGGGTCAAGAGAAACCCGCTTTCTAACTTTCTCACTCAGGGCTGAGATACACCCGCTGTTAGCT
>JAJQCB010000015.1 GCA_021203005.1 Clostridiales bacterium
ACCGGCGCGATTGTACCGTTCCATAAATTCTATGACGCGCTGGAGAACTTCCTCGATCATTCCCATAAGGGCGTGATTATCCGGGCTTACGACAACAGTCAGATCAACCCGGAAGGCAAAGAGAAGAACGTATTTGCCATCAATGTCTTAAAGACGCTGTTTATGATTAAGTATGTGCTGGAGATCGAATCCAACCTGGACAACATCGCCAGCCTGATGATCGAACAGATTGATGATGACCGCATCGAGCTGAAAGGCCGTGTGGAAGAAGCGCTGAAAGTCCTCATGCGGCAGATGCTGGTGCAGAAAAATGGCAGTGTCTATGTGTTTTTGACCGACGAGGAGCAGGAAATCAACCGGGAAATCGACAGCCAGAATGTGGAGATGGCGGAAGTCATCAACAAGGTGTCCGAGATGATCTTTGAGGACATATTCAAAGAGAAAAAGTATCAGTATCCTGCCTTTGGGGGCCGCTACGCCTTTTCTTTTAACCAGACCGTGGACGATCGGCCGTATAAATCGAATCAAAAGTATGATGTCGGACTGCGTATTCTGACCCCGTGGTATGAGGGAGGCATGGATGATACCACTCTACGCATGATGTCCGGTCAGGGGCGTGAGGTGCTGGTGGTGCTGCCGAATGATACCGCGTTCCTGGAGGAAATACGGGTCTATCTGAAAATTGAGAAGTTCCTGCGCCTGAATACTTCCACTCAGCTGACGAAGTATGAAACTATCAAAGAGGCAAAGCGTGTGGAAATGCGGGAACGTAACGGCAACGCTAAGCTGTACCTGACTGAGAGCTTGAAAGACGCCACCATTTATGTGAACGGTGATATCGCGCGTGTGCAGGCAAAGGAAGTCACCAGCCGTATTAACGAGGCCATTGGCCGTCTGGTGCAGACCGTTTATCACAAGCTGTCCTACATTGAGGCGGCGATGGGCGAGGCAGACATCCGCAAGATGTTCAAGGTCACTAATCAGCTTTCCCTCGGACTGGAGGGCGGTTCCGAGACGAACGGCCATGCTCTGGACGATGTACTCAGCTTTATCGCCGGTAACTCCCGTATTCATATGAAAACTTCCATGAAGACGGTAAAAGACCGCTTCATGAAAGCACCCTATGGCTTTGTGGAAGACGATGTTCACTGGCTGGTGGCACGGCTGTTTAAGCGGGGCGACCTGGCCTTTACCGTGAACGGAGCCAGCGTCACCATGATGAATAAGTCCGAGGAGGAAATCATCGGCTACATCACGAAGAAAGCCTTCACGGAAAAGTTGCTGATGGAGGAGCGCATCCGTGTTTCCGACAAGGATAAAAAGGCCGTTCGCGATGTGATGAAGGAGCTGTTCCATGGTACTTCTTCCGCAGAGGACGAGGACACTGTGATGAAGACCTTCCAGCGCTACAGTGGAAATATGCTGCATGAAATTGAACGTCTGGAGCCGGAATATCGCGCTTATCAGTACCCCGGCAAGGAAGTGCTGGCTACCGGAAAGCGCCTGCTGCAATCCATCCTCCAGATTCAGACGCCGCTGGAGTTTTTCCAGACGGTTTCTAAGCGGCAGGAGGAGTTTTACGAATTTGCTGAGGACTATGAGCCGGTAAAAGCCTTCTTTGGCGGTGAGCAGAAGGAAATCTTCACCCGTGTGTTGGATGTGCTGGCCATTTATGAGGACAGCAAGACCTATATCGTGGATCAAGAGCTGGAGGATGTGGTTGCTCAGCTGCGCTCCATCGTTCGCAAGCCCAGCCCCTATCGGGATATTCCGAAGCTGCCAGAACTGCGGGATAAGTTTACCAACGCCTATATGAAGGTGCTGGAGGCGGAAACCGGGCCAGTTTTAGATACCATCGATCAGGCACGGGCCAGAGTGCTGGAAGTTCTGAAAGGCAAGGAATACGAAGCATCTAAGCGTCAGCGCTATCTTGACCAGTTTGCGGAGATTCGGGATGGTGCCGAACGATGCAATAATGTCTCCCGCCTGCGCAGCTTTGCGGACAAGGCAGATGCCCTGAAACTTCGCCTTCTTGATGAGATGGCTGCGCTGGATGCACAGCTTGCGCAGAAGAAAGCTGAGGAAGAAGCTCGTCGCCGGAGAGAACAGGAAAAGAAACAAGGCGGTGACCAGCCTATGGTTGCTGAACCTCCGGTTGAATACAAGGTGCGGACAACCCGCAACCTCTCCATGAAGAAGGTAGCAGGAACCTCCTCCTGGCGGTTGGAAAGTCCGGAGGACGTGGAAAAGTATGTGGCTGAACTGCGGAAGTCCCTGCTGGCACAGCTGGACGATGACACCATTGTAAACATAGAATTATAACAACAGTTTGGTCGTTCACCGACCAATATGACTGATTAAGATAGAGATGTGAGGTTGAACCATGAATAAGACAGCCATTAAGAATTTTGCAATTTGGGCGCGGAATAAGCTCATTGCCGACATCAGCTACCGTGCCGATCTGATGGGTATTACGGAAAGCGGCATTGCGAAACCTCTGCCACAATCCACCGGCGCAACGGAATTCTATGACATTGGCACCGCCGAGCCGTATTCCATCAGCGGCCATCAGGTGGCGCAACGCGGCCAACTGGTGGAGGCAATTCGCCGTAAGGAGCGGGATACAGACTATAAGACCGCCTATAACTGCATCATGGAGGAAGTGGCCTATACCTGGTTCAACCGCCTGATCGCGGTGCGCTTTATGGAAGTCAACGATTATCTTCCCTCCCACATTCGTGTGCTGTCCTCTGAGACGGGCAAATTGGAGCCTGATCTGGTCACGACTCCTTTTGATGCTGATCTGTCCTTCACTGCCCAGGAGGAAGCGGCTCTCGTTCAGATGAAGCAGGACAACAAGCTGGACGAGGCGTTCCGACTGCTGTTCATCAAGCAGTGCAACGCTCTGAATGAGATTCTGCCTGCTCTGTTTGAAGTGACCGGGCATTATACTGAGCTGCTGCTGAACCTGTCCGTCATTGACCAGGACGGGGTGGTTTGGCATCTGGTGCATGACATTGACGAGGCCGATTTCGACGTAAATCGCGGCGGTCAAGTGGAGATCATCGGCTGGCTGTATCAGTATTACAACACTGAGCCGAAGGACGAAACCTTTGCGCTTCTGAAAAAGAATGTAAAAATCACAAAAGAACGTATCCCATCAGCTACTCAGTTGTTCACGCCGGATTGGATCGTGCGCTATATGGTGGAGAATTCTCTTGGCCGTCTTTGGGTAGAGGGGCATCCTAATGACAATCTGAAATCTGGATGGAAATACTATTTGGATGAAGCTGAGCAGGAGCCGGATGTTCAGGCGCAGTTAGAAGAAATACGGCAGGAGTATCGGACATTGAATCCGGAGGACGTCCGAATTATCGATCCCTGCATGGGTAGCGGCCATATTTTGGTCTATGCCTTTGATGTGCTGATGCAGATTTATGAGTCCCAAGGCTATACCCAGCGAGATGCTGCCCAGAGTATATTGCAAAATAACCTCTTCGGACTTGATATTGACGAACGGGCGGCGCAACTTGCCTATTTTGCAGTGATGATGAAGGCACGACAGTATGACCGGCGTATTTTCAGCCGTGGGCTTCAACCTCATGTTTATTCTATTGTGGAAAGCAATGGCTTGAGTAACTTATGGACGAGGGACAATAAGGAAATGCGGGAGCTGTTTGATGCCATGCGTGACGCAAAGGAGTATGGCTCTATTCTGACAGTTCCATCGTTGAATTTTGACGGTCTACGGCAATTTGCTCGGAACATGGTGGATAGCATCAACCAATTTAATTTGGAGAACAAGGATCTCCAGGAGCAGTTATCTCAGGTGTTGACACTTATTGATGTAGCGAGTGTGCTGGCTGGCCAGTATCATGTGGTAGGCACTAACCCACCTTATATGGGCTCCTCTGGTATGGGGGCAAAGCTATCTAACTTCGTTAAGAATAATTATCCAGATAGCAAAAGTGACCTGTTTGCTGTATTCATCGAACGGTGTGGAAAGATGACGATAAGGAACGGTTATCAGGCCATGATTACTCAACATGCGTGGATGTTTCTATCCAGCTTTGAAAAATTGCGTTACAAGCTGTTAGAAAAGAACACAGTCAGCATGGTTCACTTGGGGCCGAGGGCTTTCGAGGAAATCGGAGGTGAGGTAGTTCAGACTACCTGTTTCGTTCTGCGAGATAACCGCATCTCCGATTATAAAGGCATCTATTGCCGTCTGATTGAACCCAACACACAGCAGGCTAAAGAGGATGCGTTCCTTGCCCGAAAGAACCGTTACACCGCTCAGCAATCTAATTTTGTCAAAATCCCTGGCTCGCCGGTAGCATATTGGGCAAGTGAACAAATGCTTTCTGCTTTTAACCAAAAATGTACAGGAGCATTTGGAAAAGTACAAAAAGGTCTTGATACATGTGATGTCGGTAGATTTGTTAGATGCTGGAGCGAAGTTGATTTTAATAAAATCTGTTTCTACGCAAACAGTAATGCTGACACGTTTGAACATAAATGGTTTCCCTATTCAAAAGGAGGAGAATTTCGCAAATGGTATGGTAACCGCAATGAAATAGTAATGTGGGAAAATAATGGTCAAATCCTGCGTAACTTGAGATCGGATGATGGAAAGTTAAAGTCCAGACCTCAAAATACTGATGATTATTTCAAACCAATGATAACTTGGTCTGCAATATCTTCATCTAAGCCTTCTATGAGATACATTCACCATTTTATATACGGAGGTGGTGGAACGGGATATGTTCCCGGTTATAACATTTGGTACAGCATTGCATTGCTCAATTCCAAAGTGGCATACAAATACTTAAGTATTTTAAGCCCAACCCTAAACTTTGAGGCGGGACATATAATGAACGTACCGTTTATTGTCTCGCCGAAAGACGTAGCCAGAGTAGAAATGCTTACAATGGAATGCATTTCAGAAGCAAAAGAAGACTGGGATTCCTATGAAAGCTCATGGGATTTCAAAAAACATCCACTTATATAATTTAGGAGGAAAGCAAATGAAAGTATCAATTTTTCTTACGGCGCGAGATGGAGGTTATAATGCAACAGCATTATACGAGGACGGAAAAATCACGGTTCAGAAGGGTTCCTTGATCCGAATGAGCTTTGCTGATCACATTAGAGGAGGACGTATCGCTAAACAGTATCGCAATGATCCTTCTGTAGTAGACGAAAAAGGTATTGTGAAGAAAGACTGCATGTTTTCGAGCCCTTCAACGGCTGCACAATTTGTGATGGGAAGCAGCACTAATGGGTGGACTGCTTGGCATGTTGATAAGAAGACATCTTTACGGAAATATGTTGATGCAAACAAGCAAGAGGATTGACTATGGGACGGTTGATTTCAGATAAGTACAAGGAGTGGGAGTCTGAATGCGCCACCCGCTTTTCGCATCTAAAGGCCAACGAAGAAGAATTGAACCATATCTTTATCGACATCTACGGCTTGCAGGACGAGCTTGACCCGGTCGTGGAGGACAAAGACGTGACCGTCCGACTGGCGGATAAGACCCGTGACGTAAAAAGTCTGCTTTCCTACGCTGTGGGCTGCATGTTTGGGCGATATTCACTGGATGTGGATGGGCTGGCATATGCCGGTGGCGAGTGGAACGCCAGCAAATACAGCAGTTTCATCCCGGATGCGGATAATGTGATTCCAATCACAGACGAGGAATATCTGGAGGATGATATTATTTCTCGCTTGTGCCAGTGGTTAAAGGTGGTCTATGGCGAAGAAACATTGGAACAGAATCTGGACTTCATTGCCAGCGCTTTGGGCAATAAGGGAGACACCAGCCGCGAGGTCATTCGGAATTATTTCCTGAAGGACTTCTTCAAGGATCATTGCCAGGTTTATCAGAAGCGGCCTATTTATTGGTTATTTGACAGTGGAAAACAGAACGGCTTTAAGGCGTTGAGCTATCTTCATCGCTATAACGCTGACACTATCGGCAATCTGCGTATTGACTACCTTCACAGGATGCAGCGGGTCTATGAGAGCGAGACAAACCGGATGCAGGATACCATCGACCACTCCGGTAATGCTCGTGAAGTGGCCCAGGCTACGAAACGTAAGGAAAAGCTGCAAAAGCAGCTTAAGGAGTGCCGGGAGTACGATGAGAAGATTAGTCACTTGGCTCTTGCCCGTATCGAACTGGACTTGGACGACGGTGTGAAGGTGAACTACGAGAAGGTACAGACCGCACGGGATGGGAAAAAGTATCAGGTGCTGGCGAAGATTTGAGGTGGGAATGACATGGACAATAGATGGCTTCAAGGTGGCATTGAAGAATATAGCTTTCTTGAACTGGCAAAAAAAATTCTCCCTGCTTCTGAATTTCCGATTTTAACCTATCCGGGAATGGAGCATTATCTGACTCTCGGTGCGGAGGAAATAAGAAAATCACTTCAGCCGCGATTTCACTATGTGACTAAGGAAGAAGAAAAAGCAATTTTAGATGGAAGCTGGGATTCTTCACATAGTTACGAAGATGAGAGCATGAAATATGGTTTTTATTTTCCTGATGCTCCTATAGGACAATTAAATCATCTTTTTCCCAGTTGGTTCCGTGATCCTTGTGTAGATGAATTGGTTCGTTCGTTCTATGTTGAAGATTCTGGCGCGGTGTACTTCTCAAGAAAATATCTGACCACGGCGGTTTTCTGTATTTTGCATGAATATGGTCATTATGTGGATTTCAAAAGATTTGAATCTAAAGACCAGTACGCGCTTTGGATTTATGATGCAAAAAAGCCGTTGAGGGATTACGACAATGAAATAAAGCAGTTGAGCGAATCAGGACAATTAACAGAAGAAGAATTCGAGTTGCGCAGCAGACAGCGAAGGAATATTTATCGTGAATGTGCAGACGAAAAATCGGCAGATAATTATGCGCTTTCTTTATTGGAGTGTAAAGTGAATGAAGCTTTTCAAATTATAACAGGTGAATGAAATGGCTGAACTAAACCTACAACAAATTATAGACCGCCTCAATGCCGAGTTCACCGGCGATACCCGAAAGCTGGTCTTCTGGTATGACGATAACGCTGACTTTGCGGAGGAAATTCAGGACGTGGTGCTGGATAACGCAAAGGTGTATTTCCTGCGTCCGGACAACCAGTTTTACACGAAGTATCTGCTGGAGCGTGAGGACACAACCACCAACTATCTGATCTACGCCCCCTTCCCTAAACCGGATGTGCGGGAAAATCATCTGGAAGATACGCTGTTGTATTCTCGCCGCTTCTATGCGGACAGGGCTTCTCTGCTGTGTGTGGACTTAGGTATCTCCGAAAAGTACAAGCCGGTAATCGAAAAACATGTCAAGTTCTTTGGTAGCAAGGAACGGACGAAGCGGTTTTACGACTTGGAGATCGAGCGATTCAACGAGGAAACCATCCTGACAGGACTGATCTGCGCCATCTGCCGGACACGCATTTGCTCTTTTGAGGAGGCTCTCCGGGTGATACTCACCGACAAGGTGAATTCCGGCGAAGCCGGAAGAGAGGGTGGCCTGGGCCATGGAGAATCGGAGGAAAACGCTTATCTGGCGGAGATGGACAAGTACGGACTGACAGCGGCGTTCTGGAAGCTCTGTGAGCAGCAGTTTGGCTACACGGACGCTGACCCTTCACTGGAAAAACTGCTTGTGACCATGTTCGTGACTTACACGGACAAGTATGTTCAGGCCGCGCTGCCAAAGGCGTGGAATACCTTTGTATCCCTCAAGCCTGGCAATATCATCGCGTTCTTGGACAGCGTGATGAACAGTGTGCTGTATCGGGAGAAGTATGATGCTCTCTCTGACCACGTTGCCGCCGGATTGAATGTGCGTGCAGCTTTTGCCGGGATGCAGCCGGAGGATTTGACGGGGTGCGACACATTCCGTGTCGTTGATAAAATCCTCTCGCGCTGGCTGGTTGGTCGTCTGGTTGCGGAGGATACCGGTGCGGCACTGAATGGACAGACTATCCCGCAGATTTGCGAAAGCCGGATGAAGCTGCACTTTGGGACGCAGAATGAGGACTGCTATCTCATGCTGGAAAGCGCTTATCGACTTGTCTGCGCCAACAATTATCACAGTCCGGACGGATTTGCAAATATCATAAAGACCTATCGGGAGAAGGACTGCCTTCTCGATCAGGAGTACCGGCACTTCTACTACCATTATGACCGGATGGACGATACAGCGGACTTTGAGGAGCTGCGAACGCTGGTGGAGAATATCTACACCAATGAATATCTGACGGAGCTGCTGCCCCGCCGGAATCAAGGAATTCAGGAGCCGGACAGTCTTACAGAGTTGACCTTGCAGCGGAACTTCTACAATCGTTTCGTAAGGTCAGCCATGAGCAAGGAACGCACCGTTGTCATCATCTCTGACGCGATGCGCTATGAAGTGGGTCAGGAACTGTTCCTGCGGATGCAGGATGATCCGAAAAGCACGGTGAAGCTGGATGCGATGCTCAGTGTCCTGCCCTCCTATACCCGGCTTGGTATGGCAGCGTTGCTTCCTCAACGCACTTTGACCATGACGGACGATTACAAGGTGCTGGCAGATGATACGCTGTGTGATTCCCTGTCTGGACGGCAGACGGTATTGCAAAGCTATTGTCCTGATAGTGACTGTGTCCAGTTTGATGATATAAAAACAGCGAACCAGGCGAAACTGCGGAGCGTCTTCACTGGCAAGCAGGTGGTCTATGTGTATCATAACCAGATTGACGCCCGCGGAGATAAGGCAAACACAGAGGATGAAGTTTTTGTAGCCTGTGAGGAGGCCATTCAGGAGATTATGGATTTGATCTGGCGTATCTCCAGCAGTGCAAACACCCATCGGTTCCTTATTACCGCTGACCACGGCTTTATTTACAAACGTGACAAGCTGATGGAAAGTGACAAGATGAATTTCGCCGTAGGCGAAAGACTGCCGAAGGCGTGCAACGCAGAAGGTGGCTTGGGCCATAAAATTGATGTCGGAAGCAAAAAGGCATTTGTGAATCGTCGCTTCATAGTTGCCAAAGAGCCGGTTTCCGGCGACGGCGTTTTGAGTATAACTATGGGTCGGGTTTTGGGGAATGATGATGAAAAAATCGTCTCTTTCCCTGTTGGTAGCAACGTATTTAAGGTGGCCGGAGGCGGAACCAACTATGTCCACGGTGGTTCATCTCCCCAGGAGATGCTCGTGCCAGTGATCGACATCAAGATGCAGCGCGGACATATGGAAACCAGACCAGCGCAGATCGCCCTCGTCTCCATCGTGCCGAAAATCACGAACCTGATCGTCTCTATGGACTTCATCCAGTCTGACGCTGTAACGGACACAGTAAAGGGAACAACCTATCGGCTGTACTTCGTTTCAGAGGATGGCGAACGAATTTCCAACGAGAATACTTTCGTCGCTGACAGTCGGGAGACAGATGCTGCGAAGCGAATGACTAGGCTGTGCTTCACCTTTAAGAACCAGAAATATGACCGCAACAGACAATATTATCTGGTGGCGTGTGATAAAAACTCTGGCTTGGAAGCATGGAGGCATCCGGTTATTATGGACTTGGCGTTCGGAGACGATTTCGGATTTGGATTTTAGCTGAAAGAACGGTTTCATTGTTTGCAGAAAATGATAATATTTCAAATTTAGAGAAATGGGGAAAGTGAAGATGGAAGGATATGAGGGCTTTAACCTTACAAGTATTCAACAGTATAAGACTGATGTTGGATTTCGAACTTTGGTAGAAAGTGTAAATGAAAATTTGTATGTTATACCTAAATATCAGCGAAAGTATCGTTGGACGAAGGCTCAGGTGGTTGCTTTGGTTGAGTCCTTGATATGTGGGTTACCCATTCCACCCATTTATACATGCAGAAATGAGAAAAATCAATTGGAAATTCTGGACGGTCAGCAACGTGTTATGAGTTTGTTTTTCTATTATATCGGCTACTATATGGATAATAGGAAAAATAGTTCTATTGATTTTTCGGAGTTGATTGTGGATGATATATCTTTTAAAGATGCGCTTTTGCAACAATATGAATTGAAGGAACTTCATATTTCGCTGAATGGAGGAGGGAAAAGGCCATTTAATGTTGATTATGCGACTCTTCCCATTGAATTAAAAAGGCGTATCGATTATACCTCGATCAGTGTAATTGAAATAAAGATTGGAGACAGAAAAAAAAGAGCTTCCATTCTAAGACAAATTTTTGCGAATCTGAATAAAGGTGGAACGCTTTTGTCAGAGTAGGAACAAAGAAATGGAATTTATAACTGCCCGTTTTACGAAATGTTACAGAATTATAATCGTACCAATATTAAATGGAGAGAGGTTTGGGGAAGAGCAAATGCCAAAGAAAAAGATCTGGAAATGCTTTTGAGACTTTGTGCTATGAAACGTTATGTTCGTGTGAAAGAAACATTGGTGGACTATAAATTTATTGTTGATGGATATAATAGTTCTTATGTAAAATTGCTTGATCGTTTTTCGGAAGAGGCGATAGGATATGATGAGACAACGATTACAGAATACAAAAAAAGTTTAACGGATTTTTTAGAAATGTTTTATGTAAATGAAAAGTTTTATGTAAATGAAAAACAGTCATCCAAAATGGCACTATTGGAGAGCTTTTACGTGGTTTATGAAAAAATGCAGGTGAGGAAACCGATTACTGGTAAAATATATAGTAAAGTACTGGAAAGTGATAGATATAGTTCGCATACGAGACAGGGGACGGTAAAGATGAAAAGTATGGATGAAAGGTGGAAATGCGTCTATGAGATTTGGACAGGATCAGATGAATGAAATAGTTGAGAAGATCAGAAAAGGTGAACTGAGACATCAGGATTGTATTATTGTAGGGGATAATTCCAGTGGGAAATCGTTGTTGTTAAAAACATTTATTGAAAATGAGAAGGTCAGGGAAAAAATATATTTTATCGATGCAGTGAATCGAGGTTTTGATGTAACGAAAGTATCTGAAAAGGGAGAAGAACCAAATTATCGAGATTCCATTCTCGAAACAAGATTAGATGAGATGCATTTTAACCTGGTTGATTCTTTTAATTGTTTTGGAACTTCTACGGAACGTGTAGAAATTGTATATTGGCTTTATGACAAAGCACTTCAAAATCTGTTTTTTGAGTTTACGGGTGATAGTTTTCGGATATTAGAAGGGGATCCATTGGGAGAAGTAGATTTTGGCAATGGAATAGGTCTATTATCCAGCGGATATCAGGCGATTGTTCGTATTTTGCTGGAGTTGCTGTATTATGAGAGTGTAAAAATATCGGATAGTATAAAAGATCAAGCTTGGGTAGTGGTTGATGAACTTGATGAATTTTTGTCGCCTAAATATTCAGCGAAGATTTTAGGTTTCTTGAAACAGAAGTTCCCGTGGGCTATATGGCTTGTTACAACCCATTCATGTGATTTGGTAGCAAGTGCCCAAAATGCTAATTTAATTCTTTTGGATAATGGCAATTATGAAGTGATCGATGTTGATGATTATAATTCCATTTCTGAGGTTCAGGTTGTCTTTGAACGATTATATGGGAGATCATTTGCATCGGAGAACAACTATGAAAATACATTGCGTCGATTGTTGAATAATCGAATTAATAATGCATGGAGTGATTATGATGAAAGGTGTTTAGAAGAACTTTCGACAGAACAGTTGACGGCATCTCAGAGGTTGATTTTAAAGCAGATACAGGAATGGTGACTTTATGGATAAATTGTTGTTAATAAAAATGCCTACATTTCGTCCTGAATATAAGAGATGGAAAAAATATGGGTATAAAAATCCAAAAGAGAACAAAAACCTGAAAGAAGTACTAGAGAAAAGTTCAGAAGGATATTGCATGTATTACTATACCAGAGTCAGAGTAGAGAGAAATCTATATGCACACTTAGAACATGCAATAGAAAAAACAAATTCGGAGTGGTTATACGAATGCATACCTGATATTGGATTAGCTTGTCCGCTGTGTAATGAGAGTTTGAAAAAAATCGGAGAGCGAAAAAGAAAATTGGCACAGAAATTTGTGGAAGAATTTGAAGCGAAAGCCAAATGTTCTGTAGGGAAAAAAAGAAAGCAGTGTGCAGTACCATGTAAACCATTGAGAAATTTGCAGCGGCAATACAGTGCACAGTCGGAGGCTGAAATTATATTACAACCCATGGGAGTAAGAGGAGAAGATAATAAAAATCCGCTGATGATGCAATATAATGTTTTAAAGATGGAGTTTCAGCCGGCCAATGATTATTATACATATTCAGAACGAGAAAAGCGGTTTATAGAATCTCATATTAATCGGTTTAAATTGAATGATGCAAAATATAAAACCAGGGAACTGTTTGATCTCATTCGAGATGTTATTGATAATAATGGAAAAATTTCTAAAAAGAACAATGACAATTGGGTGACTATGCAATTTTTCAGGCAAATAGAAATATTATCGGATGAAGAAAGATTGAAAATTTGTGAGACTATTTATCCTGGAATATATGTTCGTTTTTAACTGCGGTAATTGATGGTTGACTAATATGAGAGAGATGTATTGAAAGCTGGGGAAGAGGCATAGAAAAATCTATGATGCATGTTCGAAAGAAAAATGTCCGCTTTCTGAATTTATTGTAAATTTTGGAGATATTATGGTTAAGTTTACTGCCTCAAAAGATCAGATTGTTTGCAGACCTAGAGGGGTGACTAAGGGGGTGACCGAGAGGGTGACTGAGCAAGAACGAAGTATCGATATAAAGATGGAACGCGGACGTATGAAGTACAAACCAGCGTAGACAGTATGATCTGGTTGCCTGCAAGGAATCCACTGATTTGGAAGCATGGATGCATTCGGTCATAGTGGATTTGTTTTACAAGAACTGTGTCATGTGGCAATATATAAGGTGTATTAAATGTAAAAGGATAGCAGGGGAAATATCTGAATGACGATCGATGAAATCAAAGCAGGTGAAACCGATAACGTGGAATACAAAGTTGATGTACCGTCGAAAAGCGAGCAATATATGCGTACGGTAGTCGCTTACGCGAATGCCAATGGCGGGCGGCTTGTCTTTGGCGTGGAAAATAACACCTGGGAAATTTCTGGTTTCACAAAAGAGGAAGTTTTTCGCAAAATGGATGCGATTACCAATGCTATTTTTGACAGCTGTGAGCCAAAGATCACTCCGAGCGTAAGTCTTCAGGAATTCGACGGGAAATATATTATCATTGTGAAGATTCCTGCCGGTATGCAGAAGCCTTACTGTATCAAAAGCGAGGGGATGCTGGATGGCGTTTATCTTCGCGTTTCCGGGACAACGCGCAAAGCGGCGCTTTATCAGATTCAGGAGATGGTGCTGAGTACGCGGAATCGCTGCTTTGACCAGGAGAAGGTAGACCGCGAGTTGACGGATGCCGAGATTGAGACGCTCTGTGAACGGTTATATTCTCATGCCATGGAGCTTTGTGAAGATGATGAAGCGAGGAAAAAATTAAAAAGGATCGGAAAGAATCAGTTGCTTTCTTATAAGCTGATTGTAGAGGAAGAAAACCGGAGCTTTGCGACGAATGGTTACCAGCTCCTGGATGGGCAACTGGATGATTATCCGGACGCGTCGATCCAGTGTGCGGTATTCAAAGGGACATCCCGGAATATTTTTATTACCCGTAAGGAATTTCGCGGGAGTATTGATATGCAGGTTAAGTCGGCATATGCGTTTGTCCTGGAACATATCGATATGGGCGCCAGATTTGAAGGGCTGGCCAGACAGGACATTTATGAGCTGCCGATACGTACGATTCGCGAGATTATCACGAACGCTGTATGTCATCGCTCGTATCTCTCGCCTGGGAAGGTGCAGGTGGCACTCTACGACGATCGGCTGGAAGTGACTTCACCGGGGATGCTGGATATGGATCTGACGATTGAACAGATGAAAACAGGGCTGTCCCGGATTCGCAATCGAGGGATTGCGGAAGTCTTCGCATATATGCATATGATCGAGGGCTGGGGAAGCGGCATTCCGGATATGTTTATGGATGCACAACAGTATGGTCTTCCGGAGCCGGTTTTAGAGGACAGAGGAAGTGATTTCCGGGTTAATCTGTATCGAAGGACTCTGGAAACAGATTTGTTTGGGGTTGTGGATCCCAAGAATATGGGTGCCAATGAGAGTAATAGTGGCCTTATTTCTGGCACTCATAGGAGCGATATGGATGTCGATAAAATACAAAAAAGTGCCGATAAAACGTTAAAAAATACCGATAAAGTGCCGATAAGTGCCGATAAAGAAGTGAACGGTGCCGATAAAATGCCGATAAAATCAGAGATTGAGATTTGGGGTGATCTCACCCCGCAGCAAATCAATATTTGTCAATATATTGAGGAGCATGGAAGCATTACCTCTCACCAGGCAGAGAAACTGCTGGGTGTGAAACAGCGGCGCGCGAGGGAGGTGCTGAAAGAAATGGTTAATCGGGATGTATTGGTAAAAACCGGTTCATACAAGAGTACCAAATATTGGATTAAGAGTGAATAACGTGGAGGAATCATAGATGGACGAATTTACAGAGAAAGACGATACCAGACTGGTCGTAAAAAACAAGCTCCGTCAGTACTTTGACGGCCGCATCGTCCGCAAGGATCTGACAAAGCGGATTAAGGAGGGAGCGAACGTTCCGGTCTATGTGCTGGAATTCCTGCTGGGGCAGTATTGCAGTTCGGATGATGAGGAAATCATCGAGGCAGGCGTGAATAACGTGAAACGGATTCTCGCAGATAATTTTGTGCGTCCGGATGAAGCGCAGAAAGTTCTCTCCGTTCTCCGGGAGCGTGGCAGTTATACAGTGATCGACAAGATCACGGTGCACCTGAATATCAAGGAGGATCGCTACGAAGCAGAGTTTTCCAATCTGGGGATCAAGAGTATTCCGATCCACCCGGATTACCCGTCCAAATATGACCGCCTCCTGTGCGGCGGTATCTGGTGTATCCTGCAGCTGGACTATGAATTTATTGAAGAAGATAAAAAGAATACGACTCCCATCCGCATCCGCAAGCTGACGCCGATCCAGATGCCGCATATCGACATGGATGAGATAAAAAACGGCAGGAAAGCCTTTACGAAGGACGAATGGATCGATGTGCTCCTGCGTTCCACGGGCATGGAGCCGGAGAAGTTCAGTGACCGTGTGAAATGGCTGCTTCTGGCGCGTATGATCCCGCTGGTGGAGAATAACTTTAATCTCTGTGAACTGGGACCGCGTAGTACGGGTAAGTCGCATATTTATAAAGAAATCTCACCGAACAGTATCCTCGTCTCTGGCGGCCAGACGACCGTCGCGAACCTGTTTTACAATATGTCCACAAAGACGGTCGGCTTGGTGGGGATGTGGGATTGCGTGGCATTCGATGAAGTGGCGGGCATTACCTTCAAGGATAAGGACGGCGTCCAGATCATGAAGGACTACATGGCGTCCGGTTCTTTTGCCAGAGGACGGGAGGAAAAGGCGGCGTCAGCCTCTATGGCCTTCGTCGGGAATATCAATCAGAGCGTGGACGTCCTGCAGAAAACCTCCCACCTGTTTGAGCCGTTTCCAGCAGTTATGGCTTATGATACGGCATTCCTTGACCGGATGCACTGCTATATCCCCGGCTGGGAGATCCCGAAGTACCGACCGGATTTCTTTACCGATGATTATGGCTTTATCACAGATTACCTCTCGGAGTTTATGCGCCAGATGCGTAAGGAAAATTACGGGGACGCTGCGGATCAATATTTCCGGTTTGGGAGTAACTTAAACCAGCGTGATACCATCGCAGTCCGCAAGATGGTATCCGGTTTTGTCAAGCTGGTCTATCCGGATGGGGAAGTAAGCAAAGAGGAGATTCGGGAGATCCTGGATGTCTCGCTGGAACTGCGCTGCAGGGTCAAGGAACAGCTGAAAAAGATCGGCGGCATGGAATTTTATGATGTCAATTTCTCCTACATAGATAATGAGAGCTTTGAGGAAAGCTATGTCTCGGTGCCGGAGCACGGCGGTGGTAAACTGATTCCGGAGGGGATGAATAAGCCGGGGCATATTTATACCGTTTCCCAGAGCAAGGCCGGCATGGTTGGCGTATACCGCCTGGAGACGCAGGTATTGCCCGGAAATGGGAAATTTGAACGCACCGGTATCGGCACAGACCGGGACGCAAAGGAAGCGACCAACACGGCATTCAATTATCTGAAGGCGAACAGCAATTCGATTTCCGGGTCGATCAGCACGACGACGAAGGACTATATCATCAATTATCAGGATCTGCAGGGGATCGGCATAACAAAGAATCTGGCGCTGCCGACACTGATTGCGATCTGTTCTGCTTCCCTGGGGAAACCGACTTTAAGCAGCCTGGCTGTGCTGGGAGAGATCAGCATCAGCGGCACCCTGATTAAAGTAAGCGAGCTGGCTAACGTGCTGCAGGTATGTCTGGACAGCGGCGCAAAGAAGGTGTTGCTGCCGATTACGTCCGCGGCCGATCTGGGCACGGTTCCGTCGGAACTGGTAGGCGCTTTCAGTCTGATCTTTTACTCCACTCCGCAGGAGGCGGTGTTTAAGGCGCTGGGCGTGGAATAACGGGATTAAGCTGCCTGGAAGGAGGACAGGCTTATGTTTGAAACGGATTTTGAAAATCTGCTGTCGGCTTATGCGGACGCTGTCTCTGATCGGGGCCGGTTTTCTGCGCTGGTGAAAGATTATTTCCCCGGTCAGCCGATGCCGGTTCATCTGATCTTATCTGCCTACGATCTGGGAATTGTGGGGGATATTCAGACGGCAGTACGGATCAATAACACGTTCGCTTATCGTTTCGTAAAGCGGCTTGTGGATGAGTACGGGATCAGCCGGGCGAATGCGGACTGGGCAGTTTCCCTCTGGTGTGTCTGCTATGGACAGCATATGTTGGGAAAGCCTTGCGAGATTAAGATGTCAGCCAACGGTGGTTCCCGCGCACCGTCGATTCAGGAAGAAAAGCCGGGAGTGCTGACATATGGGGATTTGTTCCGCTATGTGAGATGCCCTGGCAGGAACGGGCTTGCCGTCTCCGGGTTTACCGGTGACAGCAAAAAAACAATCATTTTCCAGAACAGCTCCGGCGGGAAACTGGTTCTTGAAGTTCTGGATGGCGCGTTTTCGGAAAGTGAGATCGAGGAAGCGATTTTTACGGAAGGGTTTACCCGGATCGGCAGCCGTGCCTTTTACGGCTGTGGCAGATTGTCCCAGGTCATTTTCCCGCCATCCATGAAGGAACTGGGCGATTATGCGTTTGCGGGCTGTGGAAACCTGTCTCTGGCTGCGCTGCCGCCGCTTTTGGAAAAGATTGGCGATTACAGCCTGTCAGGGACGAGACTGAAAAGCATTGTTATTCCGAAAACATTGTATTGGATTGGGGTGGGAGCTTTTTCCGGCTGTACGGACATAAAGAAAATTGAAGTGCCGGAAAACATTACAGAACTGCCGGATCAGGTATTTTCCGGCTGTACAGGTCTGACAAAAGTGGCTTTGCACGGGAAGCTGACAAAAATTGGCGCTCATGCCTTTGACGGGTGCAGTGACCTGGAGGAAATCGATATCCCGGACAGCGTGACACAGATTGGGGAAGACGCTTTTATCCGGACACATGACAAATTTATCCTGATGTGCAGCTCTGGCTCCTATGCGGAGAGCTACGCGAGGAAATATCAATTAAAGTATCAATTAATATAACAGGAGAGGTATTTTTATGAATCTGGAAGAAAAAGTTGTGACTGAAGATACAGATGAAGATACATCCGTCTATATGTTGATGGATCATTATGTGGATTTACAGCGTATTTTAATGGCTGCTGACCGTGATAAGGAATTGAATTATCAGTTGAAAATTTTAAAAATAAAACTGGCAGGTTACGGAATCAATGCGGAATCCTTAAATTTAACCGAGACCCTCTGAGAATTACAGGAGTTTGTTTGATGGGAGGTGATGATCCGATGGGTTTATTGGGTGCGCTGTTCGGTGGGAATAAGATTCCGCCTGTGACTACCATCCTGCCGGATGCCGCCAGGCAGGAAATCCTGGCGGGACGGCTGCCGCGGCTGAATACGGATACGGTGTTCTTAAAACGCGGAGAATATTGCTGTTATATCGATAAGGCGATCCTTCTGATCGATAAGACAAAAAAGGTGTACCGGCACGTCGGCAACAGTTCTCCGGGGCTGTTTAAAAATGACAGGGTAAATATCGGCGTCGGCGATTCCAAAGAATATACGGAGACGCAGCAGTTCAAAGCAATCCTGTATATTACGAATCATAGGATTATTTTAAACTGCAAGGATCATGGCTTTGACAAATCATACAGGCAGTTGTCAGCCGTAAAACCTTTTACGAATGGGATTGAATTGCAGTACGGGGATAAAACCTATACCCTGGTAGTTCCGGATGGGAATATCCCGTATCAGGTGATAAAGCTGATTCAGCAGAGGAGGTCATATTGATGGATGGCTTGTTGAAGACAGGGATGATACTGGCATCTGAAAGCGGAAATAAGTATGTGGTACAAAAACTTCTCGGCGCCGGCGGGCAGGGAGAGGTGTATGATGTGGAAAACGGCGGACGGCATTATGTGCTGAAATGGTATTTTAAAAATTCCGCCACCAGTGAACAGAAGCATATCCTGGATAACCTGATTGCAAAGGGGAGTCCGGACGCCTCTTTCCTGTGGCCGGAAGATCTGATTCATCCGAGCCGGGGCACATCCTTTGGCTATATTATGGCGCTGCGTCCGAAAAATTATAAGAGCATCGTGGATTTAATGAAGCGGAGGGTTGATCCGTCCTTTTATACGATTTGCCGCGCGGCGTTTAACCTCACAAAAGGATATCAGAAGCTTCATGCCATGGGATACAGCTATCGGGATATTTCGTTCGGAAATATGTTCTTTGCCCCGGACAATGGAGATGTTCTGATCTGTGATAACGACAATGTATCTGTGAATGGCAGGGACGACAGCGGGGTGCTGGGAACGCCGGGATTTATGGCTCCGGAAATTGTGCTGGGGAAGGCAAAGCCTTCCCGTAATACCGACCTGCATTCTCTCGCCGTGCTGCTCTTTTATATGTTCATGGTCAATCATCCGCTTAACGGAAGGCTGGAAGCAAATATCAAATGTATGGACATTCTGGCGATGGAGCGGTTATATGGGACAGATCCGGTATTCATCTTCGATCCGGATGACAAGCGCAACCGTCCGGTCGCGGGCATCCATGATAACGCAAAGATTTATTGGGATTTGTATCCGGAGGATTTCAAGGAACTGTTTACTCAGGTATTTACGGTTGGTTTAAAATCGCCAAACCGGCGTGTGACAGAAAATAAATGGCTGGAGGCGATAGCAAATCTGATGAGTGGAATCATCATCTGCCCGAATTGCGGAGCAGAGGTTTTTTATGATGAGAGAAAGGAACAGCTTGGAGCTGCTCATACCTGTTGGGGATGTTCTCATACGATAACGGTTCCGGCGAAACTGGTAATCGGGAAACAGAAGATATTGCTGTCGGCAGGGACAAAGCTGAAGTCGCATCATATTTATGGGGATTTTGATATGGACACAGTGGTAGGCACTGTCGTCCAGAATCCGAAAAATCCCTCCCTATGGGGCATTCGCAATGAGGACAAGGTGAACTGGACTTACGAAAAAGCAGATGGGAAGCAGATTCCCGTGGCCGTCGGGCGATCTGCGGGGATTGCGCCTGGAGTCAAAATACATTTTGGGGAATGTGTGGGTGCATTCATGTAAAGAGGGAAGCTGACCCTGCGCATACAGAAGGAGGATATGATAATGGCAGAGAAATTAAAAAGACCAGGAGGGGAGCTTGTCAGCAGACCGCTCCATTTCTTCTGGATCGTCGATTGCTCGGGATCGATGTACGGAGAAAAAATCGGCACTGTGAACCATGCGATCCAGTCTACGATCCCGGATATGGTGGATGCTGCGGAGAACAATCCGAATGCACAGCTTCTGATCCGCACCCTGAAATTTTCTACGGGAGCATCGTGGGTGACGACAACTCCGGTGCCGGTAGAAGACTTCGCCTGGGATGACCTGGAGGCAGGTGGGGTTACAGACCTGGGAAAAGCATTTGACCTGTTGGCAGCGCAGCTGACGATACCGCCGATGTCTGACCGGGCTTTGCCGCCGGTACTGGTGCTGCTCTCGGACGGGCAGCCTACGGATGACTATAAGAAATCGTTGGATCAGCTGCTGCATCTTCCGTGGGGAAAGAAAGCGGTCCGTATCGCGATTTCCATTGGCCAGGATGCCGATGATTCTGTCCTGACGGAATTTACCGGAAACCGGGAACTGGTCTTACAGGCAAACAATGCGGCCATGCTGACAAAAATGATCAAATGGGCGTCAACAGCCGCTTCTATGGTATCTGCGCCGGCAAGCAGAATCAAACAGGAAGAAAAAGGCGCGGATCGACCGGGTTCGGCTCCGGCTGATGGCCTGTTTGCTCAGGGCGGAGGAAAAGCGCCGCTGGTTCTTGATATGAACAATATCCCAAATCCGGATGATATCGGGGAAGATGATGTCTGGTAAGAGAGGTGATTGATATGGTTCGTATGATCTGCGGGCAAAGCGTCCGGGGAGCGTCTCATATCCGCAATGATAAGCCTTGTCAGGATAGTTTTAAAGTCCGGGAAATTTCCGATACCGTATCGCTGGTGGCAGTCGCTGACGGTCATGGCAGTGAATCCTGTCCGTTCAGTAAGACAGGTGCCAAAATTGCGGTCAATACTTTTTGCACCGTCGTCAGACAGCTTTGGGAAAACCTTTCAGATAATCAGGAATTCTTTATGAGTTATCTGAACCGCGAGGGTGAAGTCAGGGTCGCGCAGGCGATTGATGAGGAATGGAAGCGACGGGTTTGGAAAGCCCACCTGGATAATAAGCGGGAAAAATCGCTGGATGAGGAGGGAAAGCCGGATAAAGCGGCAGTTTACCGGATGTATGGGACAACTCTGCTGGGCTTACTCCTTACGCCGGATTTCCTGTTCGCGTTCCAGATCGGCGATGGGGATATTCTGTATCTTAACGCGGATCAGGTACAGCCTGTGATTGAGGCCGATAAAATCCTTGGCACAGAGACACATTCTCTTTCCAGTGAGAATGCGTGGAAGAAGGCAATTACGGTTGTGCGCAGGCGGGAGGAGGGAGACTTCCCTCAGCTCTATCTGATGGCAACGGATGGCTTTTCCAATAGTTATCCTTCGACGGAGGGTTTTGAAGGGACATGCCGTGATTATTTTCATATGATACAGGAACATGGTTTTGAGACAGTGGCGGGAAATCTGAAAGACTGGTTATCAGAAACGAGCGAGCTGGGATGTGGGGATGATATCACGGTAGTAATGAGCTATTTCTGTTGATGGGAGGTGAGTGCCTGTGGCGATGCCGGAAGCAACTGTGGCAATCTGCAAATGTAAAGAAACACATAAAACATATGGGGTTCGCTTTGAGAAAACAGCACCCGGGCATTGGAAGTATACCTGGGCGTTTCCGATGAAGGAAGCGGCGGCACGCCGCGAAGGATACGAGGGCACAACGATTGACGGAGCTATCGAGCCGGATGCGGGATATCCTGGATGTCCTTACTGTGGGACAAACTATTTTGTGGTCTGTTCCTGCGGGAAGTTAAATTGTAATACCGGTGGAAGTACGGCTTTTACCTGCGAATGGTGCGGCAAGACGGGGCATCTGACGACTTATGGCGGAACCGGTTTCCGTGCTGGAGGAGATCGCTGATGATAACCGATCGCTATTATTATATGCAGCTGGCAGAGCCAGAGAAAAGAATCTATCAGACCCTGTATAAGGGTGTGGTGGGATTAGAAAAGGAAATATCGTTAGGAATGGTTTCTGCGCCAATGGAGATGATTGACCGTGTGTTCCATGCTGTCACCGCGGATAATCCGTTTCTCTATTACTTCAATCAAAGCGTCCTGGATATGAAGCAGTCGCCGTTTGAAACGATTTTGATGCCGCAGTATTTTTATGATCGTGAGAGGATAGAAACCTATAATGAACGAATTGAGAACATTGTGAATCAATTTATGCATGACTGGAAACTGGCGGAGGTGTCCGAATCGGAGAAGGTTCGAAGAGTTCATGACTATTTCTGCCAGAATATCTCTTACGACACGGAAGCCTTATCCACGAACCAGTTTCATCGGCTGGTTGCGGCTCACTCGATCATCGGCGTATTTGCCAGAAAAAGAGCAGTTTGTGAGGGAGTTGCCAAGGCGGTAAAACTGATCCTGAACACCGCTGGCGTGAAGTGCATCGTAGTGGATGGATTAGGTGGACTGGAAGAGGGAAAACATGCGTGGAATATGGTAAAAATAGATGGCGCATCCTATCATCTGGATCTGACATGGGATCTGGCGAACACCAGAGGCAACCATATCAATTATGATTACTATAATCTCACAGATGCGGACATCCTCAGAGATCACTCGGATTTTGATGGGGTTCCAGTCTGTTGTGCTGAGAGAGAAAATTATTTTGTGAAAAATGGGCTGGAATTTCAGAACCGCCGCCAGCTGGATCGGTATATTCAGCGCGGATTAGCGAGAAAACAGACAGATTTCTATTTTCGGTACCGAGGGAAAGAAGATATCGAATGGTTACTGCAGGAGGAAGCTCATTTTTTGCAGACAGAGCTTCCGAAGCATGGGATGCAGGGAAGGATCAGCAGCACTATGAAACAATCACAGGGTACCGGAAGAATCAAGATAACATTGATAGATGTGTGATTTCCCAGCAACCAGAGAATGACGTCTGTCATTACTTTTCCAAAATGTAGGAGAGCCCCAACGGGTTATAGCATTCCCCTTGATATTCACAAAAAGGGGCTCTTCATCAAAACTTCGGTTAAATAGGGAACTGATGGTTTGGGAGACTTTTTTACGGGTATCTGTAAAATTCAGCTCTGTAAAATTCTCTCTATTTCAATATGCCATTGACGTATTATTTTCTTTATGGCCAAAATTAACAATGTATGTATAGTGTATTATAATATCATCATAAGGAAAGAGAGGTGCTTATGTTGGAAGCAATGGATTTGGTACAGGCGAGAACCCCTAAAAGCGTGAAAACTACGGCAAATGATATTCTTGATACACTTGGACTCAACATGTCGACTTATATCAACATGGCGCTTAAACAATTGATCATACAGGGTGGAATTCCTTTTAGCGTAAAGGTAAGCAGGGAGATGTATACTCCGGCTGAAGCAATTCATGAGATAGATGCCACACTGAAAATGGAAGAAATGCCTTTGACGTCGGACGATCTGGATATGCTGAAGGAAATCAGGTCGGGGTATCATGGTATATGTGGCACACCCGAAGGATATCTGGCTGTTGTTAGCGGCAGATTTAATGATTGATATGTTTATTGCAGAAATAGATAGGAGGGCATTGTGTATGCAGGAATCTCAGTCTATAGAGTGGAAATGGACCTGGCAGGATGAATATCTGAAATGGCTGTGTGGTTACGCCAATACGGATGGTGGAACTTTATATATTGGAGTCAATGATGATGGTTATGTTGTGGGAGTGAAAGACTCAAAAATGCTTCTTGAATCACTTCCAAACAAGATCAATGATAAACTGGGTATCATTGTCAGTATAAAGGTATATACGGAGCAACAGGGAGCCAATGTGCGTTATGACACGTATGACATGGGATGCTGTTTCGCTGCCGGATATGCGGGCGGACGATTTGAGCAGAGATGCTCTGGCTGCTTTTCGAAAGAAAGCTGTTGCGAAGAAACGCATGACGGAGGCAGAGGTATCCGCACCGGATGACGTATTGCTGCATGATTTAAAACTGTATGACCATAATCGTCTTGTTCGTGCGGCTGCACTTATGTTTCATCCGGACCCGGAGCAGTATGTGACGGGAGCTTATATTAAAATCGCTTATTTTGCGCCGGCAGGGGCTTATGGTCAGAATAAGGTGGATGATATCATTTACTCCGATGATATACACGGACCCCTGATGATGCAGGTGGACAAGGCAATCGACCTGATTTATACAAAATATCTGAAGGCGTTGATATCATACGATGGACTGCAGAGAATAGAAACGTTTCTATGGCCCAAAGAAGGTTTCAGGGAAGTGCTGTTGAATTCGGTTAACCATAAAGCGTATGAGACTGGGATACCGATTCAGATACGGGTTTATGATGATAAGATTACAATCTGGAATGATGGGCAGTGGCCGGATAAAATCGATGTTGCGAGAGTGTATGAGCGTCATCCATCTATCCCACATAACCCCAAAATGGCAGATGTGTTTTATCGTTCCGGTGAAATTGAATCCTGGGGAAGCGGTTTTGATAAAATAAAGATGGAATGTGATCAGGCTTTGGCACCATATCCGGTTATCAATGCAAATCCGAAGGGCGGAGTGGAGCTGGTCTGCAATGCCTGTGATCTGTATCTGAAATTATTAAAACATGGAAGGTATTATGATACGTATCCGGAAGAAGGATCAGAAGAACCGATGACTTCAACAAATACGTTGTCAGCAGAGGCGATGAAATCTGTTGACAGAATGATGGATATATTGAGTAGAAGGCTTTCTGAAAAGGAAAAAACCAGGTTGCTTCCGATGGTGGAGTACTTAAAAGTTCATGACAAAATTGATGCGCAGACAACGAAAGAGGTAACAGGAAAATC
The DNA here is from genome assembly GCA_021203005.1 of Clostridiales bacterium. Classification (GTDB taxonomy): domain Bacteria; phylum Bacillota; class Clostridia; order Lachnospirales; family Lachnospiraceae; genus Eubacterium_I. The sequence goes on from JAJQCB010000015.1 coordinate 24,795, forward strand.
TAAGGCTACAGCAACCAGATATTTACAACGACTTGTAGAATTGGATGTATTAAGAAAAAAGGGTGACTCGAATACAACAATTTACTACAGAAAGTAGATTGGAAAAGCCATATGAGCAGTCATGTAAAGATATATTTTGAGCCGCAATCATAAAAATGAGCCGCGTTTTGAGCCGCAACCATAAAAATGAGCCGCGTTTTGAGCCGCAACCATAAAAAATGAGAAGCTTTCATGGATGATGAGCTATTTTTTCTGGCGGGATATCATGGTATATGTGGTACACCCGAAGGACACCTGACTGTTGTTGGAAGCAGATTTAGTGATAGATAAAGGCAGGAGACATTGTAGATATGTGCAGCAGGTATTATATCGATGATGATACGTTGGATGAGGTCACTGATCGGTTTGTTGCCGGGAGGCGTTCTGGGGCGAAATATACCGCAGGGGATGTTCATCCGAGTGAGACAGCTCCGATTATATTCAGAGGAAAGTCGGGTATTTCACTCAATGGGATGAAATGGGGGTTTCCGCAGCAGAGCGGAAAAGGCTTATTCATAAATGCACGGGCAGAAACAGCTCTGCAAAAGAGAACATTCAGTGAGAGTGTTCTTTATCGGCGCTGTGTGATACCGGCGCGGCATTTTTATGAATGGGATGTTTCAAAAAATAAAGTCACATTTCTGCGAGAGAGTGGTTCGGTATTGTATATGGCCGGATTTTTTAATCTGATACAAGATGAGGTTCGGTTTGTGATATTGACGACGCAGGCAAATTCATCCATATCGTCGGTGCATGATCGGATGCCGTTGATTCTGGAAACCGAGGAAGTGGAGAGCTGGATTCGCGACAGCGGGAAAACGCAGGCTTTTCTGCAAAAAACTCCTGTGTTGTTACAAAGAATTCAGGAATATAAGCAGCAGAGCCTGTTCGGAATGTTATGATGATTGTTTGTGATTGTAACGGAGGCAGCATTGCGAAGGCTACAATATTGGAATGTTTTGCAGAAACCGGCATGAAATTGCTTACGGCAAAGCAACTGGAGTGCATCGATCACATTGCTATCTCCGGGAGCTTTGCAGATACAACGTCAGTTTCTGTTAAAGAGTGGAACTGCGATAAAAATTGTCTGACCACAAGGGGATCGCCGTGATATTTTGACTGTTCTACAGGTTTCAGAGAAACCACCAGGGCATCCTGACGGTGAATATTTATGACTTCCTTCCTGATCCGCAGATCCTTGAAAAATAATTTATGTTGTTTTCTTATTTTCAAGGTACAGAGACAGGCTGAAAATCAATACCGGCTTTAAAGCACGGTTATTTCATTTTATCGAGGATATTCCTTTTGATATGTATTCTTCCGTAAATTGCCATAGCTACGGAACCTAGCTCTCCGACGGGGAGGGCGAACCATACATAAGAATATCCGAATGTATAACCGAGCAGATATGCCATCGGAATTAACACAACCAGCTGTCTGGCGATACTCATAAACAGAGCAAGAAAGCTTTTTCCACAGGCCATAAAAAACTGAGATGTGACAAGGCTGTATGCGGAAATGGTAAAGGCGATGGCGATGATACGGAAAGCCGGTATGCCAATTTCCAGCATCTGTGGAGAGGCATTGAATATACCGAGAAGCGTGCCCGGAATGAAGATGAAAGCCAGGGTTCCGATAAACATGTAAATAAAAGACCAACTCAGGCTGAGTCGATAGGTTTTTAGCATTCGTTTTTTGTCCCCTGCACCGAGATTATAGCCGATAATAGGGTTCATTCCATGGGAAAGGCCGATGACGGGCATATTGAAAAAGCTCTGGATTTTAAAATAGGCTCCGAATACGGCCGCGGCGGTTGCGGTTGATTCGATCGCAAGCAAAAGCCGGTTCATCATAAAAGTCATAACAGAACCGATACCGATTGTGAGCATGGACGGGACGCCTATTTTGTAAATCGAGAGAATAATACGGCCATCTGGACGAAAATGCTTAAAATGCAGCCGGATATCCTGATTGTAGCGCAAATTCAGTATAATTCCGACGATCATGCTGCAAATCTGTCCCGTCACGGTTGCGGTTGCGGCACCGGCAACGCCCATTTGAGGAAATGGACCCCATCCAAAAATCAGAACCGGGTCCAGTATAATATTGAGAATCGCGCCTGTGAGCAGGATCCACATGGAAAAATGCGATTTCCCAACACTTTGCAGCAGACGCTCGAAGACGACCTGTCCAAATTGACCGAAGGAAAAGACACAGCAGATGGTCAGATAGGCTTTGCCTCCTTTGATGATTTCAGGAATATCGGTCTGGGCGAAAAAGAACGCATCCAGCCCCACAAAGGCAAACAGAACCATAACCAGATAGCTGCATAAGGCAAGAAAGACGCCATTATTGGCAAGGGTATCAGCTCTCTGGTAATTCTTTTCTCCCAGGCTGCGGGAAATCAGCGAGACCAGGCCAATGCCTGTGCCGGAGGCAATTGCGCTCATAATGTTCTGTATCGGATAAGATAAAGAGACCGCATTGAATGCGGCCTGATTGAGTTGAGAGACATACAGGCTGTCCACGATATTGTAAAAGGCCTGCACAAGCATCGAAATAATCAACGGGAAGGCCATTGTGAACAATAGCTTTGGGATAGGTTCCGTTCCCATTCGGTTTTCTGTATTTACTGCTTTCATTTCCATTATCCCTCCCTCAGCATCATTGCAAGCAGACCATATATTTTTTCAAATACATCCATAAAGACAGCCACATCTCCAGACGGAATGTCTGAGAATAGTTTTTCATTGATTTCCTGAAAAGCGTTATCAATGATCCGGCACATGTCCTTTCCCTTGCCAGTTAAATAGATATAATATGTGCGTCGGTTTCCATTCTGGCGGCGGCGTTCTACCAGACCTTTTGCTTCCATCCCGTTCAGCACAGATGTCAGGGACGCTGTTTCGATATAACAGGCGGTTGCAATTTCTGTCTGACTGGAACCATCATGTGTATACAGATAGTTCAGAATCTTCGGTTGCCCGGGTGTTAGACCGGTATCCGTAATCATCCGCATGGCCAGTTTGCGATGCATAGAATGGGTTGTGTTTAATAAATCCTGAAATTCCATAGGTCTATCTCCTTGTATTATTTTGCGAAACGTTCAGATTTTCGATTTATTCTTCAAATACAACAGAAATGTCGCCAAAGGTACAGGAAAGATCCATTGTATTTTCTACTCCGTTGTCTATCACTTTGTCAGCCGCTCCATGATAATCATATTCGCCAACCTGCAGATTGCCGGCGACGGTTTTCATGCTGTAGTTGAAATCGGATTGCCTGGCAGATGTTTGTATTTGCAGATGCCCTTCCCGGCATTGCGCGTCCGTGGCTCCCGCAAATGTTCCGTTAAGAAAAGCGGAACCGCGGTTGATCCGGATAGAACTGTTTTCAGAAACCTGAATTTGTTCCAGCTTTGCTTCTCCGTCATCCAGTTCCAGGTCAAATTGCTTTATGTCGAAAGAATAATCCGAATAAATATGACCTTTCTTGACAGAAAGTGTGACCGTATCATAAAGATAATCGTCCGGCAGAGCCAGGATCAGAGCTCCGGTATCCTGAATTGGGATATACAGAGTATTATCTGTAATGGAATATTCGGCGGTTTTTCCGTTTTCATAAGTAAGGGAGAAGGTATTTTCAGAGCGAATGGTGATCGTTCCGGTTTTGCATTCGACTTCTATATTGGAAAACGCCTGTCCCGATTGTTCCGGAATATAGTTTCCTGTTGTCTTGGCATTCTGAGCCGTCATATCAGAATTGTCTGTATTCGTGCCCGGGGTGTTTTCCAAGCTCTCTGTGCTCTCAGATTGAATATTTTCAGAAACGCTGTCAGTACTTCCGCACGCTGTAAGAAAATGGGGGAGGATGCAGCACATAAATAGAATAATAAATTTATTCATGTAAAAAATGGCTCCTTTTCATTATTAGAAACCTCATTATTATAATTCTAATTGTTTTGAATGTCAAATCCCCATTTTTTATGTTATAATTCCATACAGGAAAACGAAGATATTTTGCTCTGGTAAATAACAGGAATATGTGATATTCTGTTGATAGAAGGGATACAAAGGCAGTATATTGATGCTGTGGTAAGATATAAAGTAAGAATAGCAAGGATTCTTTGATAAAATGCTATTTCTGAAACGCATCAATGGTTTACAGATGCGATGGAGCAGACTTTGAAGGGAGTGGATTATATGTGTCAGATAGCAGTGAGTATACCGGATGAGGTTCTTTATGATACAAAGATGAATATAGAAGATGCCAATCGTTTTGTGAAAAAGGCAGTTGCTCTTGGATATTATACACAGAGCGGCGTATCGATTGGATATTGTGCTCAGATAGCAGGAATGTCAGAAAAGGAATTTATTCGCTATCTTGGGCAAAACCATATATCGATTTTTCAATTTGATAATAGAGAAGAATTTATGGAGGAAATGAACAATGCGTAGGGTAATTGTGAATTCAACACCATTGATTGTTCTTTGCGGAATTGGACAATTGGAACTTCTGCGGAAGTTATATGGTGAAATTCACATTCCTCTGGCTGTATATAAGGAGGTAACGGCTAAAACGGATTCCGCTTGTATTCAGATAAAAAAATCCAGAAATTGGGTTCATGTAGATACAATTAAGGATTTGAGCGAGAAGAAAATGTACCGGGCAAAGTTACATGACGGAGAGGTTGAAGTGATGATTCTTGCTCAGGAGCAAAAGGCAGACTTGCTGATTATTGATGATAATGCAGCTAAGAAAACAGCAAAGTATTTAGGCTTGACAGTCACGGGAACACTCGGAGTTTTATTGAAAGCAAGGAAAGAGGGCTTTATTCAGGAAATAAGACCTCTTTTATCTGAAATGAAAAGGAATGGATTTTATATTAGTAATGGAGTAGAGAAACTTGTGTTAGAATCAGCAGGAGAGGATAAGAGATAGAGTTAGCTTAATGGCAGTCAGTTCGGCTGCCTTTTTTGATATGTAAAGCAAACAGGGTCAGGAATCGCCCCCGTAGACAATCACATTGGAAACTGTTATAATATCCCCATTGGCAAATGATCGCACGTTGCATTTTCCGTATCATTTCCTTTTTTCCGCACAGTCCGGGAAAATGAATTTAGTGACCAAAATTCGTCCAAAGGTATTTTTGAGCGAAAACTGAGTATGTGCCTGGACGAATTTCTGGCACATACACGAACTTTTTACTATGGATTTCGGAGGTGACTTTTGTGCAATCTGAACAAAAACCTTTCATCCTACACAGCGAATACCAGCCCACCGGCGACCAGCCGCAGGCCATCGCCGAGCTGGTCAAAGGCTTCAAAGAAGGCAATCAATTCCAGACTTTATTAGGCGTGACAGGCTCCGGCAAGACCTTCACGATGGCCAATGTGATTCAGGCGCTTCAGAAGCCGACTTTGGTAATAGCGCACAATAAGACCCTTGCTGCGCAATTGTACGGCGAGTTCAAGGAATTTTTCCATGAGGATGCGGTCAAGTATTTTGTGTCCTAGTAAGAGACCGCTTTCCAGATAGGCAGATTTAGTGCTGATTTGTTATGTTTTTCCCATATTTTGTGGATTGGATAGGGTAATAGGGGTGGGATAACACAGCATGGATTATCTGAAACAGGTGACCTTCATTCGTAACGGGGCTGATTGTATACGATTATGTTAAA
>JAJQCB010000148.1 GCA_021203005.1 Clostridiales bacterium
CGTACGTTCGGTGCTGTGAGAGGACGGCGGCTAATCACCGCCTCCTACTCGATTCACTTGATTTATCTCCGTCTCCGCCGCGCCCTCCGCGCGCGCCGTTTATACTTCTTCTCTCCGAACAGCCAGAACACGACCATTCCGATCAGAAAACCAATCACTGCTCCGCAGATCACATCGGTCGGATAGTGCGCTCCCACGTAAAGTCTGGACAAGGAAAGCAGCACTGCCAAGATAACACAGGGAACACCAATCCATTTTCTGGTGCTCTTGTAAATCACAACACAGGCGGCAAAGGCAGCCGAGGCATGTCCGGAAGGGAAAGACGCGTCGCGTGTCGTCACCAGACAGGTCAGTCCGCTGACCACCTCGGCCGGCCGCACACGATCCACGTACCCTTTCAGGAAAAAATTTACCAGGCAGAGGGAACCCACCAGCGAGACCAGCGTCAATACTCCCGCACGCCTTGTTTTCTCCGGAATCAGGAGCAGCACAGCGATCACAATCCAGATCAATCCCATATTCCCCAGTTTGGTAAAGCGCACAACCCAGGGCGTCAGTTCCGGAATCCTCAGGTGATTCTGTATCAGAAGCAATATTTTACCGTCTATGTTCGACAACGCATTTAAAATCGCATCCATAGTAAATCCCTCTATCAGAATTTAAACACCGCCACGCCGTAGGGCTCCAGCTCATAGGCAAAGGAGAAATCCCTGCCGTCGCACTCCTGCTTCTGTGCGGTATAAATGGACGGCCTCTCTTTGCCGCTCCCGCCAAACCGTTCCTCAGAGCTGTCCAGAATCAGTGTATATTTTTTCTTTTTCGGCACGCCGACACGGTAATCCGCCCACTCCATAGGGGAGAAATTAATAACGAAAAGCAGATTATTTCTGCCGCTCTTGCCATGGCGCACGAAGCTGAAAATATTGTGGAAACTGTCATTCGGATTGATCCACTCAAACCCTTCCGGCTGGTCATCCCACTGGTACATCGCAGGATACTTCAGATAGATACGGTTCAGTTCTTTCACAAAGTCCTGTACATTCTTATGGAAAGGCTCATCCAACACTTCCCAATCCAGTTCCCGCTTTTCGCTCCACTCCCGAAGCTGTGCAAACTCACCGCCCATGAACAGCAGCTTCTTGCCCGGATGGCCCATCATAAAGGCATAGCCGCACATAAGGTTGCGGTATTTGTCAATTCCCAGTCCCGGCATCTTATTCAGCATGGAACACTTCAGATGCACCACCTCGTCATGGGAGAGAACCAGGATATACTTCTCACTGTAGTTGTAGGACATTGCAAATGTCATCTTGTTGTGGTTATCTTTCCGGAAGTACGGATCCAGCTTCATGTAATCCAGGAAGTCGTGCATCCAGCCCATATTCCACTTATAAGAGAAATTAAGGCCGTCGTCCACCACATTTCCGGTCACTTTCGGCCACGCCGTCGACTCCTCCGCGATCATGACCACGCCGTTGTTTCTGCCGCAGATCAGCGTGTTCAGATGCTTAAACAGCTCAATGGCCTCCAGATTTTCATTGCCGCCATACTTATTGGCAACCCACTGGCCGTCTTTTTTGCCGTAATCCAGATACAGCATGGACGCCACCGCATCTACGCGAAGTCCATCCACATGGAACTGCTCCACCCACATCAGGGCGCTGCCCAGCAGGAAGTTCTTTACCTCTGTCTTGCTGTAGTCAAAAATCTTGGTGCCCCAGTCCGGATGCTCCCCTTTCCGGGAATCCGCATACTCATACAGGCAGGTGCCGTCAAACTCAGCCAGGCCGTGCGCATCCCGCGGGAAATGTGCCGGCACCCAGTCGAGGATAACACCGATCTTTTTCTTGTGAAGATAATTCACCAGATAGGCAAAATCCTCCGGCGTCCCATACCGGGAGGTAGGCGCGTAATAACCGGTCACCTGATACCCCCAGGAGCCATCAAACGGATACTCTGAAATACCCATCAGCTCCACATGGGTGTAGCCCATCTCTTTCACATACTGCGCCAGCTCCACAGCCATCTCGCGGTATGTATAGTATCCGCTGTCCTCGGTGTAGCCCTCATGACGCTTCCAGGAACCCGGATGCACCTCGTAGATATTCATCGGCTTCTCATAGATATTCTCCGTCTCAGCACGGTTTTTCATCCACACATCATCGGTCCATTTCAGCTTGCTGATATCCGCCACCCGGGACGCCGTGCCCGGCCGCAATTCCGCGTAATTTGCATACGGATCTGACTTATAAAGCTTCCTTCCATCCTTTGTCTGGATCAGATACTTGTAATAATCACCCTTCTTTGCTTTCGGAACAAAGAGTTCATAGATGCCATTGGGTTCCAGGCGCTCCATCTCGTGCGCCGTCTCATCCCAGTCGTTAAAGGAACCGATCACCCATACTTTCTCGGCATTCGGCGCCCACACGGCAAAATCTACGCCGCTGGTTTTGCCCACCTTCTGCGGGTGCGCACCCAGCTTTTTATAGATGTCATAGTGAACCCCCGTCCCAAACAGATACATATCATACTCAGTAATGTTCCCCATTGATAACTCCTCCTGTTATATTTTTTTATTCGAAATCCGTCTCTCGCAGAATCAGATAATCATTTTCATTATATTTTTTTGCAAATAACTTTTTGATACCGCCGGACTCCGCACTCTCAATGGCCTGATCCACGATCTCTTTGACTTCGGTCAGCGTTGTCGGATGCTCCAGCTTCTGGATATTGTTGATGCGGTTATACATCGCCAGCACACCCATCTCATCAATCACACACTCCATTTCCTTCGCATACGCTTTTCCGAAATCCACCAGCTCATCGATGGTAAAGACCGGTATCTTTACCTTGCCCGTGAACTTCTTGGTAAAAGAAAAATCAAGGTTCATCGCTTTTTTTATGCCGGCGCTGTCATCCTCCAGAACAATCACCATTCCCCGGGTATTGCGCTCCATAATCTGGGACATCCGCGCTGCAGTCTGCGCCGTAAGATCGCCCGCCTTATCCACAATCAGATATCCGCCTTCCAGCTTGGGTACCAGCGCAGCAAAGTCCTTTTTGTTCAGAGAAGCCGCGCTGATTTTTCCGATCTTTGTGTTTTCTTTTCCGGTAATCTTCTGAATCGCCTTGATCAGGCTGGCCGCCAGAACAGTCTTCCCGCTGCCTTCCTCTCCCTGAACAATCAGATTGCCGCGCAGCGATGTGATGGAATTGCCCTTATAATGAGCCACATCCTCCAACACCTGCATAATCTGCTCTTTCATCCCCGGAACCGGTAGGAAATAGGTAAACAGCTCCCGGATATCCGTCTCTGTCAAACCATTCACGGGCTGCTCCTGCTCCGCGGCTTCCGGCTCTGTCATTCCCTGCTCTTCATCCATGATATCCTCCGGAATCGATATATGCGGCAATTCCACCTCTTCCTCATGTCCGGTCTCCGGTTCGCTTTCTCCAGCCTCCGCATCCAGCTCCCCAGTCTCTCCGGCTTCGTGCTCTGCCGAGGCTTTCTCCGGCTCTTCTCCGGCATTTTCAGCATCTTCCTCCATCATCATATGACTGATCTCCGAAGCCATCTCACCTGCGATGATTGCCTCCGGGCTTTCCTCCGCGAATTCATCCTCCGCAGCTTCCTCTCCAGCAAGAACTGCTCCGGCTCCGGCCAGCAGATCTTTTACTTTATCCACAACCTTTCCGGAAGATTTTCCCTGCGACTGAATCGCCTCCGCCTCTGCGGACATATCCCGTGTCTGGTCCGTTAAAACTCCCGACGCCAGATTCTGTACATCCGAATCTCCGGTTGCTGCCGGGACTTCCTGACCGTCTTCTTCTTTCATATCCGCCGACGCATCCTCTCCTGTATTCGGGATCTCGTCACTTTGCTGTTCTTCGGACGCATCCGGAGACGACATTTCTTTTTCAGCCGGCTGCATTTCATTTGCTTTCTGATCCAACTGCGTTTCAGCCGCTTCCTCATCCGGCTGCGCTTCATTCGCTTCCTCATCCGGCTGCGCTTCCGCCGACTCCGGCACCAGGGTGGACGCCACCGTTTCCGGCTCCTCAGGGATATCCTCGCCCGGTGTCGCAGAGAGGACGGGGAACAGCGCCTTCAGCCGCTCCATAATTTCATTCGCTTCTGCCAGAGCCTGCTCTTTTTCCATATCCAGCTTTTTCTGCTCTGCCGCCGCGATTGCTGCTTCTGCGGCATGCTTGGTCTTCTCCCATTCCGCAAGCACCTCCTCGATACTCATCTGCCCGGCAATCTGCTGTTCCTGTACGGTATTCTCCGGAATCTGGAGGCTGATCTGCCCGTCGCCCTCTTCTTCTAAAAGCTCCTTAAAATCCGCTTTCAACGTCTCATCCACTTCCTCATTGATCTTTTCATGGTGCGCGACCGGTGTTTTCTCCACATCGGGCTCTCCGCTCAGGTAGGGAATATCATTGACAATCTTTTTGATATTGTCCATGGAATCCCGAACCGTTTCTTTCTCCGTAGCATCCATAATCTGCTGCATACTTTTGGCCAGCTCTTCCTGCAGGTTCACAGTATTAAACTTGCTGGCAGTGACAGTAAGCTCCGGCAAACCGCTGTCCTCAGAAATCGTCGCCTCCACTTTCTTCGGGATATTAATCTCCACCATGCCTTTCTGTGAGCGGAATCGCTGATACTTTTCCTCCTGCGCGGGAGTCAGCGGCTGGAAGCTCCGCTTCAGATCCAGAGCCTTCTCCACGTACTCCCCCTCTCCAAACCAGAGGATCAGCTCATCACAGGTCTCTACGCATTTCTCGCGCATATCCGCCTGCTTGTAGAGAGCAGCCAGCTCGTACGCCCAGATTTCCGTATATTCCTGCTCCTTTAATTCCTCCAGAATCGCGATCCGGTCACTGAGCGGCGCGTTTTTCAGGCAGCTGATCTCATACGCAATCACATAGCGCTGATTGTCTTTGGGAGAAATTTCAAGGAATTCCTGATAATAGCTTTCCGCCTCCGCCACATCTTTTGCCTTGATGGAAACTTCCGCCAGGCGGCTCACAATATTTCTGCCAATGGAGGAATGGTCATAGGCCTGTAATAATACTTCCTTACACTCCTCATAACGTCCCAGCTGCTCGTACACATCCGCAACCATCAGCAGCGTCTTGGAATTGCGAACCTTTCTCCAGTTGATTGTACCGGCAATCTCTGCCGCCGTCTCATAATCCCCGGCTTCCACAAGGGATTTCAACTGGTCCAGCTTTAATTTGTACTCGTATTTATCCACTGTCTCACCTCATGCGTATCGTTACGTTTCTTGTTCTTCTTTTCTCTTTCTGCGTTTCATCGGCTGAATCATAACCCGCTTATCATCCCCATGTTCCTGTATCTCCAGCGTATCTTCGTCTACCCGACTCAGTTTTATATAATCCGCGGTCCCCCCCGGAAGTCCGCGTCTTTTCAGAAAATGCTCCGCCAGACGCTTAACTATGTAATAAATCAACGCGAAAACCGGCACTCCCAGAATCATTCCGATAAACCCGAAGCAGCCGCCGAACAGCAGGATGGAAAAAATGATCCAGAACGGAGACAACCCGGTAGAATCCCCCAGGATCTTCGGTCCGATGATGTTGCCGTCCACCTGCTGGAGGACAACGATTAAAATCAGAAAATAAACCGCTTTCACCGGACTCACCAGAAAAATCAGGATCACACTGGGAACAGCCCCGATAAACGGGCCGAAAAACGGTATGATATTGGTCACACCGATGATCACACTGACCAGAACCGTGTACGGCATCTTCATGATATACATGCAGACAAAGCAGATACAGCCGATAATCAGGGAATCAATCACCTTGCCGACAAAAAATCCGCCGAATACTTCGTCCGCCTTATGCACTATTTCCATAATAATATTGCCGCGCCGCGGTTTGAAGACAGCATAAATCAGCTTCTTTGTCTGACCCACAAACTGCTCCTTTTTCATCAGGACATACAGCGCTACAATGATGCCGACAAGAAAATTAAACAGCATTTTTATCACACTGTACACGCCGGCAGTCAATGTCGTCACGAGATCACTGCCGTTGTCCAGAATTGTCGTCTGAAGCCATTCCTCCAGCCAGGTAAAGATTTCGTCCGCCAGATTTTCCACCTGGCCCGCCAGATGATTGTTGCGGATCAGACGCTCAATCCAGGCCACCAGAGTCTCCAGTTTTTCATTCAGGGACAATACCAGCTCCTGAACACTCATGACAAGCTGCGGGACAAGCAGGACAAGCAGCACGGCTATGATAGCCAGAAAAATCACCATAATGCAGGTCACCGACAAGCCCCGTATGATTCGCTTCTGTTTTAACGTCTGTTCGCCTTTTGTAAACAATTTCTTCTGAAACCGGCGCTCAAAAAACTTCATACCCGGATTTAACAGATAGGCCAGCACCAGACCGATAATAATGCCGTTCAGGCTGCGGATGATTTCGCCGACGCCGTTGGAAAACCCTTCAAAGCGGAACAGGAAAAAGAAAATGAGCAGCGATACCAATATGACCAGTATCGCCGTCAGCCCGACAGCCAGGTACGGCCGGATATCCCATGGGCCGCGCTCTTTTTCCCGCGGTTGTTCTTCCTGCGATTGTTTTTCCTGCGATGATTCACTGTTTTTTTTATCTTCCAAACTCATCCCTAGACCTCACATCGACAGTATAACACAATTCCACCTTATTTAACAGACTTCTTTTTCATCTTTTATCTCCGGTTATAATTGATCAGGCATCCCTTCAGAATAATCTCCCTCTCATCATCGGTGAGATCGCCCATCCGCAGTGTAAACGGAACCAACCCGCCGTCCCTTATCACATAAGCAGGAATTTCCGCCGCTTTTTCCTCAATCGCTTTGCGGATCGCCGGTATAAAGAGATAATCACCGTTTGCAAAGGGAAGATCTCCCTCATCAATCAGGAACGGCAGCATGCCCCAGTTGATCAGGTTGGAGCGGTAACGCTTCGTCGCGTACTCATTGGCGATATTCGCCCAGCCGCCCAGTACCTTCTGGCAGGAAGCAGCCTGTTCTCTTGCGGAACCGTCGCCCGGTTTCACGGCAAAAATCGTGCTTCCGATTCCAAAGTTATCCCGGCAGATTTCCGGATATTTTGTGTGAATCGCATCGATGACCGGCACAATCTCCGGCAATACCTCAGACGGTTTCTCTCCCGCAATTCTTGCTTTCTCCGCGCGCTGCACTTCCTTGGCGCGTCCCACATACTCAGGATCCTTTCTGGACAGCGTAAACTCCGCAAGTCCCAGCGGATTGGAACGATAGGAAGAGGTCTCGCCGGAAGGAATCAGCTCGTCCGTCGTGGTAACCGGATCGTGAATCTCAGATACCACTTTCAGAACCAGATTGTCTGTCAGAGCGCTCATCGCCGGCCAGTCCTTGATGTTCGGACCAAACTTGATCTCCGTGGAGGGATCCGCCACGCCCTTGCTGTCAAAGACGCGGTTCTCATATATTTTTTTGTCAAAGAAATACTTCTGCCCTTTATATTCTACATCCATCTCGGTGGCCGCCGTCAGGTAGCCTTTATTTGCCGCGGTAGCGGCGATCGAGCGGGCGTCCATCAGCGCCACGGATGCGATCTGGCCATTCTGAAGCTTGGAGCCCTCACGGTTCGGGAAGTTCCGTGTGGAATGACGGATAGAGAATCCATTATTGCCCGGCGTGTCGCCCGCGCCGAAGCACGGTCCGCAGAACGCGGTCTTCATAATCGCGCCAGTCTCCATAATCTTTGCAGCCGCGCCGTTTCTCACCAACTCCATCCAGATCGGCATGGAAGCAGGATATACGCTCAGCGTAAACTCATCCGGTCCAATGCTCCTGCCCTCCAGGATATCCGCCGCCGCGCAGATATTTTCAAATCCGCCGCCGGCACAGCCTGCGATAATTCCCTGATCCACATACAGCTGTCCGTCCCGGACCTTATCCTTTAAGGAGTAGTCCACGGCGCCATCCAGGCTGACCAGGGCACGCTTTTCCACATCCGCCAGAATATCTGTCAGATTCGCTTTCACTTCCTCGATGGTGTAGGTATTGCTCGGATGGAACGGCATCGCGATCATCGGGCGGATCTCACCCAGATCAATCTCAATGCAGCCGTCATAATAAGCCACCGCTTCGGGATTCAGTTCCTTGTAATCCCCGACTCTGCCGTGAATCTCATAGAATTCTTTAATTTTCTCATCTGTCACCCAGATGGAGGAGAGGCAGGTGGTTTCCGTCGTCATCACATCCACGCCGATCCGGAAATCCGCGCTTATGGACGCAACGCCGGGGCCCACAAACTCCATCACCTTATTGTTGACATAGCCGTTTTTAAATACTGCGCCGATAATGGCAAGCGCCACATCCTGCGGTCCGACGCCTTTTACCGGCTCGCCCTTCATGTAGACGGCAACCACGCCCGGCATCTTAATATCATATGTCTGGCAAAGCAGCTGTTTTACCAGCTCCGGACCGCCCTCACCCATAGCCATGGTGCCAAGTGCGCCGTAACGGGTGTGGGAATCAGAGCCAAGAATCATCTTGCCGCCCCCGGCCAGCATCTCTCTGGCAAACTGGTGAATGACCGCCTGATGAGGCGGTACATAAATGCCGCCATACTTCTTTGCACAGGTCAGACCGAACATGTGATCATCCTCGTTGATCGTGCCGCCCACCGCGCAGAGGCTGTTGTGGCAGTTTGTCAGCACATAGGGAACCGGAAACTTTTCCAGTCCCGATGCGCGCGCCGTCTGGATGATGCCGACAAACGTAATATCATGGGATGTCAGCTTGTCAAACTTAATCTGCAGCTGCTCCATATTGCCGGAAGTATTATGGTCCTCCAGGATGTGATACGCCATGGTTCCCCGGGCAGCCGCCGCTTTGTCTGCGGTAATGCCTCTGGATGCCAGACAGGCCGCGCCATCGCGGGTATCCTCTACAATCTCCGTGCCATTCAGCAGATATACTCCGTTTTCATATAATTTCATAAATGTATCCTCCTATTGGTCTTTTCCAAAAAGTATCGTTTTCAAAATGCCGCCTGCGTGCGGTTTCTCCCGGCCTGCGGTCTCCCGCCGCTTTTCTTCCGCCTTCCGTTCGTCCTCCAGCACTGCCTGGCGGATGGCTTCCTCATCCGGGAACGCCGAATCCAAAAGTTCTTCCTCTTCCGGAAGTACAAAATCCGGGGCATCCTGTTCCTCAGAGACATCCGGATCAGCAATGCCCTGCTTTTTCCCGGCTTCCTCTTCCGGCTCCGCTCCGAAAAATGCTGACTTCTCCGCTTCCGGAACTGCCTCAGGTTCCTCCGGCGCACGCACGCCCTGTTTTAACCCGTTTGCAGTCTCCTCTGCAGCTGTCTCACCTGTGTTCTCATCAGAATCCGCCGCGGCGGAAGCTTCCGCCAGCTTTTTCTTCTTTTCCTGCTCTTCTTTCCACTTAAAATAAGCGGCATTTTCATTCACCCTGATATCGGGGGCTTCCGCCGCCGTATGCACCGGCATTTCGGTCCGCTCCGGCCGGACTGCGTCCGGTTTCTCAAAATACTCCTCGTTGACCTGCACCTGCGCAGCGGGAACCGCCGCCCTGTATGAGGTATAAGCGTGCCGGTCATCACTGTCCTGCTCCATCTCCGCTCTGCGCTGTTTTCTCTCGCGTTCCCGGTTAACGTCCTGCAGCAGATCCAGATATTTCTTTGTATCCGCCAGATCCGCCAGCTGCGCCTGCAGCTCCGACTCATGGCTCCGCAGCGTATCCTTCTGCTCCCGAAGCTCTCTCTTAAACTGCCGGAACAGGTCGTTCATGGAATCGTTCGTCTCATCCATCAGATCACAGATCCTGCCGATCGCGTCCGCCGTATAAATCACAGAAGCCGCGTAAATATCATCTGCGCTGGCGTTCGCCTTCTCGATAATCTCATTCCCTTTTCTGCGAAAAGACCGCTCCGCGTTTGCACGGCTCTGTCGGGTCTGCTCGTACTGCTCCATCATATCATAGATGCCGCGGTTTAGGCGGTCCAGAAGCAACAGGAACTCTCTGCGGTTCATAATGATTTTATCCGGCTGTCCGTTATACGTAGGGCTCTGGGAAAAAGCCACATGCATTTCTTTTAAAACTCTCTCAACTTTATCCTGCGGGCTCAATTTTTCCTCCTGATGTAAAAATAAATCATTTTCGTACAACTCATTGCCTGCGCTTAGATCCTTATTAACTCATACTGATCCGTTCCCAACCCGATCTTCACCGCATGATCAATGCAGCTGCGCCAGTTGGTATCCGGATGATTATAGTAAAAATGATCATGCTCATGGCAGTGTTCTCCGCTCTGCCCCGGGTCCTCCTGCCCGGCACCCCGCATCTGCTCCGCCAGCACACTGTCGGGCAATACCGGCTGCTGATTGCAGAGATCCACGCAGGCCATATCCAGCGCGACCGGATCAAAGCTCGCCAGCATACCCACGTTGGGGATGATCGGACGGTCATTCTCCGAATGGCAGTCGCAGTTCGGCGACACATCACAGATCAGAGATATATGAAAACACGGTCTGTCTTTGCAGATCGCCCAGGTATACTCCGCGATCTTACAGTTTAAAATATCGTTTGACTCGTCACTGGCGGGCAGAACCGCATCTCTGGGACAGACCCCGATGCACCGCCCGCAGCCGACACATTTATCATGGTCAATCTGCGCCTTGTGCTCCTCCAGTGTAATCGCGCTGTGCGCGCAGACTCTGGTACACATCCCGCAACCGACACATTTCTTCGCGCTCACATGGGGCTTGCCTGCGCTGTGCATCTCCATCTTGCCGGCTCTGGACCCGCCGCCCATGCCGATATTTTTCAGTGTACCGCCGAAACCGGTAGCTTCGTGCCCCTTAAAATGAGTCAGGGAAATCAGGATATCCGCATCCATCAATGCGCGGCCCACCTTAGCCTCTTTTACATATGTACCGTCAATGGGAACCAGAGCCTCGTCCGTCCCCTTCAGACCGTCCGCAATGATCACCTGGCATCCCGTGGTGTAGGGTGTGAATCCGTTTAAGTAAGCGGTATCCATATGATCCAGCGCATTCTTGCGGCTGCCTACATACAGAGTATTGCAGTCTGTGAGAAAAGGCTTGCCGCCCAGTTCTTTCACCGCGTCCGCCACAACTTTCGCGTAATTCGGGCGGAGAAACGCCAGATTGCCATACTCGCCGAAATGAATTTTGATCGCCGCATAGCGATCCTGAAAATCAATATCTCCGATACCGGCCGTTCGAATCAGCCGGTCTAATTTCTGTAATAAATTTTCCCGGAACGTCGCCTGAAAGCTGGTAAAATATACTTTTGATCTGTCCATAACTTTCCCTCCCTGTACAGCAGAATACTTCATCAATCGAAAATCACCATTGATTTTATTAGTATAACACACAGCGGCTGTTTTCCAATGCATTTTTTACAATTCTTTTTATAAAACTTTTGTGAACGGCAGATAAACTGAAAACGGCCCCCGCCGTTAAGCGTGAGCCGTCTCCAGAGTATAGGTTTTATAAGGTTTTCTGGTATGTAGTAAATTTCTTATTTTTCGCCGTACATACGGTCAGCGGCGTTGGCGTCCTTCCACCTCAGCATCGGGAGAGTCGCGATCAGACCGATGATGATGATCACAACAAGGATGCCGTAAGCCATTTTTCCTTTGCCTGCCTGGATCAGGGAAACCATCATCATAGCGGCTACAGCGGACGGGATCAGCTGGATCGCCATGATAATACGGTTCGCGGACTGATACTCTCTGCGGCCGAATGCAAAGGATGTGATGCAGGGATGCATGGTCGGAACGCCGCCGGTCATGCAGGCCACGCCGAAGCCCCAGCCGATCATCAGACCAACGCTGCTTCCATTCTGGAACAGCAGGCAAAGCACCGGGATAAACTCGCAGCAGCCAAGCACCAGGGAAGCTTTTACGGAACCGAGTTTGTCATCGAGGAAACCGAACACATAGGACATCGGAATGCCGAGCGCTGCGCCCATCGCCAGCCATGTTGTAGCGGTAATCCAGGTCTCCTGCCCACCGAGGGACATATAGTACACAGCCATGGAACCCATGCAGGCATTGATGATAAACTGGAACGCGCCGAAGTTTACGATCAGCAGCCAGGACTTCTTCATGCTGAGCACCTGTTTCACAGTCAGGTTAACTTCTTCTACCTCGTTTGCTTCGGATACAGGCGGATGATCCGCGCCGTCCGGATACAGGCCAGCCTGTTCAGGAGTATCCTTCACAGCAACTGCAACCACAAGGCATACAACCACGATGATCACTACGATCGCCCAATAGAACGGTCTGTAGTCTCCGCCGAAACGGTTTGCGATCAGCTTTGTCATGCCGGAGGTACCTACCACGGAGAACACCGGGGAACCCAGGGTAACGATACCCATGATCTGACCTCTGAAGCGGATAAACCAGTTTGCCACCAGCATGAAGCCTGCCATCTGAAGGATCATGCAGCCGCAGCGGACAATACAAAGTGAGACGAAGAACAGGGGATAATTGCCGTTTTCAGCGCCGCCGTTCACGTCAAGGCCGTTTGCCATAATCATGCCGATCACCGCCACTGCTGTGATGAGCATAACCACGATCAGCGGTTTCTTTACGCCGAACTTGATGAACAGAGAACCATACACAAACGTTAAAATGATGCAGATGAAGTTACCGACCGTCATCGGGAGCTGTGTCGCAGTGGGACTCCAGCCGCCGCCAGCTTCCGTGATATAAGCCTGGATGATGTTGATCTGGTCGTTCTGCAATCCGGAGTACAGGAACATGAAAACGATACCCAGTACACAAAGAAGGATTGCGTAGCCTAAGAATTTCTTGTTTTTAGCCATTTTTTCTCCTCTCTTTCCAAAAACCTTAAACCTGATAGTTTCTTTATGATAATTCTACCGTTTTTATGTCGATTTACAATGTCGCTTTTTTTGAAAAAGGTTATATTTTTTTAGAAATAGTTTATATTTAAGTCTGAGTTAAACAGACGGATGTGGCAGGAGGTAGAAACCTGCATCCATCCTTGACAATTTCCCGTCATGCGGCTAAAATGAGATTGAATCGTATATTGGCCAGGGAGGTTGCGAATGAATTACATTAAAAGGGATATAGAAAATAAAATACTCTCACTCTCTCACGAATATGCCTGCCTTTTGATTACAGGTCCGCGCCAGGTTGGCAAAACTACAGTATTGCGTCAGTTGATGTCTCCTGAGCGAAACTATGTGACGCTGGACGATATGGAAGAGAGAAAGCTGGCCAAGAATGATCCGGCTCTCTTTTTGCAAATGCACGATCTGCCGGTACTTATTGACGAGGTACAGTATGCACCTGAGCTCTTCTCTTATATTAAAATTGCCATTGACAACGGCGTTTCACCCGGCTCTTTCTGGCTGACCGGCTCCCAGTCATTCCGAATGATGGAACTGGCACAGGAGTCATTGGCAGGACGGACTGCACTGCTGCATATGCCGGGTCTGTCCCAGCATGAGATCTATGGTTCAGGTGACAATATACCTTTTTCAGTGAACTTAAATGACCTGAAAACGCGCAAAAGCACTGGTGCACCGGCCAACCTGGCCGGCATTTACCAACGAATCTGGAACGGCGTTCTCCCCGGATATATCAGTGGAAAATATTCCGACCGCAATGTATTCTACTCCAGCTATCTGCAGACCTATATTGACCGGGATGTCAGCGATCTTATGGCATTGACGGATAAGCTTCTGTTTCAGGATTTCATTCGCGCCGCGGCCTGCAGGATCGGACAAATGCTCAACATCCATGATATTGCCCGGGATGTGGGCGTATCGGATGATACTGCAAAACGCTGGCTGCAGGTGCTTGAAAAGTCTGATATTATTTATTACCTGAGGCCCTATTCTAATAATCTTCTGAAAAGGACGGTAAAAACACCAAAGTTATATTTCTTTGATACGGGACTGGTTGCATACCTGACCCGATACAGCTCCCCGGATATTTTGCAGAACGGTGCAATCAGCGGCGCGATTCTGGAAAATTATGTCGTGTCGGAAATTATGAAAAGTTATCAGAACAACGCACTGGATTGCCTGCTCTGGTACTATCGGGACAAAAGCAGTAATGAAATTGATATGGTGATTGAGAGCGACGGTCAGCTTCATCCGCTGGAAATCAAACGATCTGTGAATCCAGGCAGTGAATTGATAAAAACTTTTTCCCTTTTGGATAAAGGTGCCGTTCCCCGCGGAGCCGGCGCTGTACTCTGCATGCGCCCGGAACTTTCCGCCATCAATTCCGAAAACTATATCATACCGATCTGGATGATCTGATGAGTGCAAAATCGTTTTTAAAAAGTTGCCTGCTATGAAAAACAGGTGTGCAGACTAGCCGCACACCTGTTTTATTTAACTTATTCTTAAAACAAATTAAACTTAATTAGTCCTCGATCCAGGAGATCACGCCGCCTGTCATGGCCGGGTCTACGTTCGGGAATACGTACTTCGCATACGCCTCGGTGATCTCGGTGTACTTGAACTCATGGCTGATCAGCGGAGTAATATCCAGCTTGCCGTAAGCAATGAGGTTCAGGAATACACGAATGTCCTCGTCAGATGTCCACACGTCAGAGTTGACATAGCGAGCCAGGTCACGATGCATGACCGGCGGCCATACGCCATCGATAAAGAGGTCTGCTCTTCTGAGTTTGAACGGCTTAGAGTTTACATAGGTACCGATCAGGCTCGCGCCTTTCTGCATGATCGGGTCGTCGATCGGAGGCATCGCCTCGCCGTGTACCTGTGAGATCATGACCACGCGGCCTCTCTCAGAAACAAGCTCTGCAGCCTGCATCAGAGGTCCTCTCGCACCGGTAGCCTCGAAGATAACCGGAAGTCCGTCTCTGTTCAGAGCCTTCACTGCCTCTTCCAGTCCGTCCGGATTAGTCTTGGAGTTGATCGCAACGTCAACGCCCATCTTCTTTGCAGCTTCCAAACGTCCGTCGTCCAGATCGGTTACAATAACCGGAAGTGCGCCTGCGATTCTCGCACACTGTGCCGTGATCGCGCCGACAAATCCCTGGCCGAGTACCGCGCAGGGCTCGCCCATCTGCAGGTTGGAACGGCGGAGTGCATACATACCGGTATGCCCAAGATTCCAGAACGCAGCCTGCTTTAAGTCCACTCCCTCCGGGCAGATCGTGCAGTTCAGCTCATCCATGATCAGATACTGTGCATGCTCGCCGGTGGTCACAACGTGGTCGCCGACCTTCAGCTCGCGGACGCCCTCACCCACCTCGATAACCTCAGCTACCATCGCATAACCGATGCTGGTCGGAAGCGGAACGATGTGCTCGCCCAGCAGTCCGTTCTCTGTTCCGGGGCTCATCGCGCTGTATTTTGCTTTCAGAAGTACCTGGCCCTCGCCCGGTGCCGGAAGCTCTTTCTCTGCAAGTACCACTTTTCCGGGCTGTGCCTGTGCATATAATGTTTTCATGGTTTCGTCCTCCTTGTTAGGTATGTGCTATATTTGTCTTCTATAAGATTTCTGTATCAATCAGCGGCAATTCTATTTCGGCTGCTGGATCAGCTCAATCAGAACGCCGTTGCAGTCGCGGATGAACATCACCGCATCGTCACCCATCCGGACTTCATGTGCGATATCAACCCCGTTCGCCACAAAGCCTTCCTTCAGCGCGTCCATATCATCGGTAGCGAAAGCCACATGCTTCGTACCTACCGTCTGAAGGTCGGTGTTCGGTGTCAGACGGTCCTCCGGAATCTTCTTCGGCTCGTCATACTCAAAGAGCTCGATCTGATATCCGTCTTTCTCGATAAAGCAGATTTTCGCTTTCAGCGGAGGACAGTATCCATCATCCTTTACCAATTCAAAACCAAGATTCTTCTTGTACCACTCCAGGGACTCTTCCATGTTGTAAACACTGATTCCTGTGTGGAGCACTTTTGTTACATTGCTTGCTGCCATGTCAATCACCCTCTCCTTCTTTGTATTCTGTTTATGTTGTCGCGGAATATACCTGTCCGCGCAGCGATTCATCGCGCCCAATCCGGGTATATTCCCTCTTTTCATAGAGAATTATAGCACTTCACTTTTCCCGAAACCATGACGATTTTTGTTAAAAAGAGGATGTTTTTGAAGTTGTTGCGCCAGACGATGCAAACGATTTTCTAAAATACGAAAAAATCAACCTTCTTTTTCAGCATCCAGGACTCAGACATCCGTTTTCATACAAATATCCGCCAGGCAGCACCGGTCACAATGGGGCTTTGTCCGTGCCGTACAGACTTCCCTCCCGTGATTGACAAACCGATGGCAGAGATCGTTGCCCTCCTCCGGAGGCACCAGCTTCCACAGCGCCATCTCCACTTTCTTCGGATCCTTCACATGATCCACCAGGCCGATCCGGTTCGACAGGCGGATGCAATGCGTGTCCGTGACAATGGCCGGCTTCCCGAAGACATCCCCCATAATCAGATTCGCGCTCTTGCGTCCCACGCCCGGAAGCTTTAAGAGTTCTTCCATCGTATCCGGCACCTTTCCGCCGTACACGTCCCGCAGCATACGCATGCAGGCGCTGATATCTCTCGCTTTGCTTCGTCCCAGACCGCACGGCCGGACGATTTCTTCAATTTCTTCCGGCTCCGCTTCCGCCAGTGCCTCCGCTGTGGGATATTTTGCATAGAGATCCTGCACCACCACATTCACTCTGGCATCCGTGCACTGCGCCGCCAGGCGGACGCTGACCAGAAGCTTCCAGGCGTCGTCATAATCCAGAGAACAGTCCGCGTCGGGGTATTCCTGCTTCAGGCGGGCAATCACTTCCAGAGTTAATTCTTCTTTTGTCATATCAATCTCCATTCCGCGCCGCAGACGCCTGCGGCACTGATTACCTCAGATTATCTTTATAATAATAGCACATGTAAAAGAATATTACTATTAAAACAAAAAGGAAAACGGTTGCAGGAGTTTCTCAAAAACAGTATACTATGGTTCAAAAGGAACAGTCAGGAGGTTTTACTGTGAATATATCTCAGAGATTATTGCGCCAGATGATGATTGAATTTGACCGCCAGGATCGCGGCGGACTTTATGGTTTTACCCAGAAGCTTATGGCATATAATTCCAACAAAATAGAAGGCAGTACTCTGACAGAAGACCAGACCGCAAATATTTTTGAGACCGGTATGCTCTCCGGCGACGGGACTCTTTTCCGCACAAAAGACATTGAAGAAATGAGCGGACATTTCCTCATGTTTAACCACATGCTCCAGACGATAGAAGAACCGCTTTCCCAGGAACTGATCAAGGCTTTTCATTTAAAGCTGAAAGCCGGTGTTTTTGAAGACATGGCAAACGGCTACCCTGTCGGTGAATATAAAAATCGTCGGAATACCGTAGGAAATATTACAACCGCACTGCCCGAAGAAGTGCCAGAACGCATGGAAGAACTCCTCCGGAAGTACCGCGAAAAAGAAATCATTTCATTAGACGATATTGCTGCATTTCACGCTGACTTTGAGCGGATACATCCTTTCCAGGATGGAAACGGCCGTGTCGGTCGCATGATTGTATTCCGGGAATGCCTGCACCACGGGATTGTACCGGCTCTGATTCAGAACAAAGATCGTTTTTCCTATTATGAGGGATTACAGGATGCCGGCAACGGAGCAGGGTATGAGAAACTCTGCCGTGTATTCCTGACCGCGCAGAAAGAATATGAGACGGAAGCGGTCGGATTTCTGCCGCCGCAGTAGACATCTTTCTTTTCAGAAAATAGTTTTTATCATTGCGTAACTGCTTTGATTGTGATATGCTTTATGTAGAACAATCGTGTTGCAGGGTGGTAAGCCTCCCGTACCAGAGATAGAAGGGAGGTGGTGTAATGGGGATTTATGAAGCATTAAGCCTGTTGTTTTTAGGCGGTTCCTTTCTTATTGCACTGCTTGCCTACATAGATAGGATAAACAAGCGAAAATAAATAAGCCTACCTTGTTACTTTGGCCGGTACAGGTAGGCTTATTATAAACCATATCGGAAGGTCAACCCCTTGTGGGCGGTTGTTCTTTCTATGCCTATAATATAACATACCAGAATGGCAAAATCAACATAAAAACTAAAACCATTCAAGAAAAAACAGAAAAGGAATCATCATGACACACGCACTCATCATCGGAGCAGGAGCCATCGGCATCTCCCTGGGCGCATCTCTGCACTCCCAGGGAATAGAAATCACATTCCTTGCAAGAGAAAACACACAAAAGGCTATTCAAGAGGGAGGCATCCGCCGCACCGGACTTTTCGGGGAGATCGATGTCCCTGCCGGAGAAATCACAGCAATCGCAGATCTCTCCGAATTGGCCGGCCGGGCCATCGATTATGCTCTGGTCTGCACAAAGACTTTATCCAATGCAGATGTCGCAGCAATGCTGGCAGCACACCGGGAAATATTATCAGAAAACGGCAAAATCGTTATCCTGCAAAATGGCTGGGGCAACGACACGCCGTTTCGCGCTTATTTTTCAGAGGACCAGATCTACCAGGCTCGTGTCATCACCGGTTTTGCCCGCACCGCACCCAATGTCAGCAACATCACGGTACATACCGCGCCGATTCTATTCGGTTCTTTATATGGAAGAAACACGGATTGTATGGAGCCCCTCGCCCGCGCGATCGCGGCCTCCGGGATTCCCAGTGAAACTACGGCTGTCCTGTCCGAAGCCCTCTGGGCAAAAATGCTCTACAATACAACATTAAACCCTCTCGGCGCTATTCTGCAGGTTCCTTACGGAAAGCTGACGGAATCTGACGCCTCCCGGACAATCATGAATCGCCTCATCGACGAGACCTTCCTGGTGATGGAGCACTGCGGATACCGCTCCTTCTGGGATACGCCGGATGATTACCGCGCGGAATTCTACGGGAAACTGGTTCCGGACACCTACGCGCACCGCTCCTCCACGCTGCAGGACATTGAGAAAAAACAAAAGACGGAGATCGACACCTTAAACGGGTGCATCGTCCGTCTTGCAAAAGAGCATGATCTGAGCGTGCCGACACATCAGATGATCTGTGAGCTGATCCGGTCTCTGGAGGATAACTACTAATCGTAGTCCACCTTTAAAAGGCACAATCCCTTCGCCGGGGCGGTAAAGCCTGCCTGCGAGCGCTGCCGGATCTCGAGCAGTTCCATCATGCTCTCCGGTTCCCGCATTCCATATCCCACTTCCAAAAGCGTGCCGGTCAGGATCCGCACCATATGTTGGAGGAAACCTGTCCCATGGTACGTAAAGGTCAGATAAAATCTCTTCTGTACAATCTCGATGCGGTCTACCTTACGTACCGTAGATTTTTTCATCCGCGGATTGCTGCAAAAAGAGGCAAAATCGTGCGTTCCCATCAGAAACTCCGCTGCCACGCGCATTCGTTCCACATCCGGACTTTCCTCCGGAACATAGACATACTTCCGGTCAAACACCGGCTTCCCATCACCCACGTAGCAGGTGTAGCGATAGGTCTTCCCCAGAGCATTGTAGCGGCTGTGAAAACGATCCGACGCCTGCCGCACTTCCCGGACACAGATATCATCCGGAAGATAACGGTTCATGTAATCACGGATCTCAACGTCTGAAAGCACCGTCTCAAAATGCGCGTTGGCCACCATCCCCCGCGCATGGACACCGGCGTCCGTGCGCCCGGCTCCGATAACCTCTACCTCCTGCCCCGTCATCCGGGTCAGAACCTGTTCCAGCTTTCCCTGTATCGTCATCGGCGTATTGGGCTGGTGCTCCCAGCCGAAATACCGGGATCCGTCATAAGAAAGAATCATTTTATAATTGTTCATCATCGCCTCACTCCTGATTCAGCTTATTCACAACCCCCTGTATCATATCCTGAGACAGTTTTCCCTGCCCCAGATCTGCCTCGCCAAACTGTCCGAACGGAATTGCCACACCGAGCGGAAGAATCGGATTTTTCTCCTCATCAAACCAGTCGCGGACAGCCTGCGGCTGATCTGCAATCGCTTCTGTAAATCCAGGCTCTTTCAGGAAATGGCCAAGCTGCGTCTGCGGGCTGAAAAGTTTCACTTTCTCGTCCGAATGAATCTTTATCGAAGCAGAAAACTGAATGTCCCGGGAACTCCTGCCAACCAGAATCTCATAATTGCCTTCCTCTACGACCCACTTATGAAGCGCGGGTGTATAACACTCAAACGCCCTGCGCCCTAATGTCACGGAAACCGTTGTCTCCTCCCCCGGCTGCAGCCGAATCTTCTGAAATCCGCGCAGTTCCTTAACCGGGCGATGAATCGAAGAATCCGCCGCGCGGACATAGACCTGTGCCACATCCGAGCCGGGGCGGTTGCCGGTATTTTTCACCCGGAAAGTAACCGTCACACAGCCCTCCGCATCTGTCTCTGACCGGTCAAGCGCAAGATCGCTGTACGCAAACGTTGTATAAGAAAGCCCATAGCCGAACGGGTACTCTACCTCCATCTTCCGCGCATCATACCAACGGTAACCGATGTAAAGCCCTTCGCCATAGACAACATCCGGCACAGTGTCAGGATAGGAGGGAAAATTCAGATACGCAGGCGTATCCTCCAGTCTGCGCGGCCAGGTTTCCGGAAGCCGGCCGCCGGGCTCCGTCAGCCCAAACAGGATATCGACTGAAGCACTGCCGGATGCCTCTCCGGCGTAGCCGCCCTGGAGCACCGCCCTCACCTTCTTATTATAAGCGGTAATGTCAACCGGCGCACCGGTATTAATTACCAGAATCACATTCTCATTTACCTCCAGAACCGCATCCAGCAAATCCCGCTGACTCTTCGGTAAAAACAGATCTGTCCGGTCATACCCTTCCGACTCCACGCCGTACGGATATCCGGCAAAAAGAATCACTGTTCCCGCCCGTCTCGCTGTCTCCGCCGCTTCCGCAATCAGATCCGGGCGGGGTGTATCCTCCGGCGGGAAACCTGCGTTAATCTGATATCCCGCCGCATAGGCATACGGTTTTCCGCCCATCAGCCGGTCAATCTCATCTGTAGGAATGTCCAGCGTATGGCCATTCATATGTCCGGACCCGCCGCCCATGTAACAGGGTGCTTTAGCAAAAGCTCCGATCACAGCCAGGCGATCCAACTTTTGCGCATCAAGCGGAAGAATACCGTCGTTCTCCAGCAGAACAGCGCCCTCCAGAGCCGCTCGCTTCGCGAGAGCATGATGCGCCTCCAGATCAACTTCCGGCACCGTATATCCGTCATGTATCTTATAAAAACACTCTATCACACGGTACGCAATCGCATCCAGCTCTTTTTCAGAAATTTCCCCGTTATGGTATGCGTCACGAAGAAAATGAACATGATTATCTTCCTCGGCCAGTTCCACGTCAAGCCCGAACTTATGACCTTCCACCTTGTCTTCTCTGTAATGAACCGCGAATGCATCGGACATGACCAGCCCCCGATAGCCAAACTCATTGCGCAGTTTATCCATCAGATAAGAATTCTGGTGCACCCACTTGCCATTTACTTTATTATAGCAGCTCATGATCGTCCACGGGTCTGATTTTTCCAGGACAAGCTGGAACACACGCAGATAAAGCTCGTTCAACGTCCTCTCATCCACCACCGCGTTCGTGGTCATCCTCTCATATTCCTGGTTGTTGCACACAAAATGCTTCAGATTGGCCGCCACATGCTGACTCTGGACGCCGTTAATATAATTCGCCCCCATCTCCGCCGCCAGCCAGGGATCCTCCGAATAATATTCAAAATTACGTCCTCCCAACGGACTCCGTTTCATATTTACACCGGGGCGAAGGATGATATCCACGTCCTGGTTTTTACATTCCTTTCCCTGTGCCTCGCCAATGGCATATGCCAGTTCGGGATCCCAGGTCGCCCCCTGAGCTGCCGCCTGAGGAAAACAGGTCCCCCAGAATTTATCCTCCATTTCCTCTCTGGGAAGGCGAAAATAATCGCACCATCCGCCGGAAGGGTTATCGCAGGACCGATAGGCGATTCCATAGCGCGGCAAATTTCCAAAACGGTCCTGATACAGGGCACAGCAGCGGATTTTCTCATCCACAGTCAGATTTTTTACGATTTCCAGAATTTCATATGAAGTCTTTGCCATAATACCATTCTCCTATCTATCAGAAAATTCTCCGCCCAGTACGGGCAGAAACACTTTTAACGGACAGACATTTTCCCCAATCCAACCCCTGTCTTTTCTACTCAGCCTCATCCGCTTCCGCCGCCACCGTCGTGGTAGCAGCGTCCATAACGGCAGCCAACGCCTGATTTTTGGCGTAATTCAGCAGCATCGTATCCTCATCTCCATAGGTGTCATAAAAATCCTCAGTGCTCTCAAATCCATAATAATCGACCCAGGCATCCACCCAGTCTTCAAAATCGCTTACGGAAATGGAGATCTGCTGTTCCGCCAGAATTGCCTCCAGAATCATATCCTCATTCATGGACTCTTCCCACTCATCCGTCAGATACGCCTCAAAGTCATCTGTCGACTCAGCCATATAGGAATAGTTCTCCTCGATATATTCCTCATAAGTCATGCCCGCAGACTCGGCATCCTCCTTAACATCCGCAATCACAGAATCTACTTTCTCTTCCAGCACACCTTCCGGCAGGGTAACTTTACAGCCTGCAAAGAGTTGTTCCAGTACAGCGTCCTGCAGATCATACTGTTTCTGATAATCGTTGTAACTCTCCAGATAAGCCCGGGCGCCCTCCAGCATTTCATCCACTGTGGAGTAGGAGTCCCCCAGCACACTCTCCACGTACTCATCTGACAGTTCATCGTAAGAAAGTGTCTGCTCCTCCGCAATGTAATTCACCGTCACAGTAAACACCACATCCTGTCCGGCCAGATCTTCCGAAGTATAATCTTCGGGAAAAGTAAGTTCCAGTTCCACCGTATCTCCGACAGAGGTGCCAATCAGACCATCCTCAAATCCGTCAATAAACGTACCAGATCCTATCGTCAGGTTATACCCCTCCGCAGAACCGCCGTCAAACGCTTCCCCGTCCAATGTGCCGGAATAATCAATATTTGCAATGTCTCCATCCTCTACCGTGGTTTTATCTGTGCTCACCATCATCGGATAAACCGACAGTACATTGTTCTCAATATATTCCTGTATATCCGCATCCGTCACCTCATAATCTGACTCAAGCTCCACTGTCAGATTCATATAGTCATCCATCAGAACAACATATTGCGTCGCGTCATATTCCGAATTCTGCAAAATCGTATCTGCGGTTATAAGTTCCGACGCTTCCGCTTCCGCCGAGACTGAAACACTGTTCTCACTACTTTCACTGCCTGCGGTTTCACCGGCATCCTCCTGACCGCATCCTCCCAGAACAGTTGCAAGACCCAAAGCGCAGATTATAAATAGCACTGCTTTTTTCTTCATTTTTTCTTCCTTTCTGCCAATTTCGCTTCTTTCTCCCGCCGCTTTCTGCTGCGCCTGCGGTCACCGCTGCGGTAATTCTCCCGTTCCGGCGCATCAAAAATAGTTTTCTCCGGCAAATCCTGTTTCGCAGTCACCTTGTGAAACACTCGCAGATACATCAGATTGCAGAGATAACCGATCAGGCTGAAACCGAGAACCAGCCAGATCGGAAAAGCAAAAAGCATCGCGGTATATGTTCGCACACTTACCCCGACCGCTGCAATAATCACAAGAGCCATAACTATGGTATAGGGAAGTCCGGACAATCCGATAAGAAATGCTTTTACTACAGTATCTTTCAGATTATTGACAAATCTGGCCTGCATTGCCAGACTATACATCTCTACCATGGTAACAAAAAACAGCGCAATACCCAGAACCACCATAATCACGTTCCGGTTCTCCGGGTTCGTATTGTATACGGCAAGAAAATTTAAGACACAGATCACAAAAAAAACGAGGTAAACAAGCCAAAGCACAGTGCTCGCCTTAAAATTTTCCCGAAACGCCCGGAAATAATCTGCGGCCACTCGGCCGCTGCGCTTTTCTATCATGCGAAACTGCACTGACGACAACGCAGTCACAGATGCCCCGATTGTAAAAACGGGAAGCGACGTCAGAATAAACAGCAGATTCAGGATTGCCAGATCGCCGACAAATCCCAATACCCGCCAAAGCCCAGACTCAATATTAAATCCATCCTTAAACATACCGAAAACTCACACCTTTCTCGTCTGACCGCCACTCCCCGTTTCTCAAACCGGCCGGTATCATCATCAGCCCAGCAGGCCTTTCTCATAAATCCGGATTGCCATATACTCTTTCCCCGGAAGCGGAATCTTAAACCGTCCCTTAAAAATGCCGCACTTTGTAATCGTCATTTCCCAGGTATCAATAACTTCCACCTCATATTCCTTCCCATCGTCAAAATTGAACTCCTTGAACACAGGACGACGGTAACTATAATAAAACAAATAATACGGAATCGGAATCAGACTGTCAACCGTTGCCTCAATATCTTCTCTCATCATAACACGATTCGGATTCAGTTTCAGTCCATGTCCCGGCGTCTCCTGTAAAATTTTCAACAGGAACTTAAAACGCTCCGGACTGGTTCCTTTAAGTACGCCTCCGTGCGACCACCAGAGAATCCGGTCTTCAGAATAATACGTCTCCCCGTGACCGGGATAACCGCCGCGGACAGCCGCTTCCCAAAATCGCCGGGTCATCTCTTCACCGCTGATATTTCCCCAGTTATGCTCTATATTGCCCTCGTAAACAATCTCATCCAATACGACCGGTTTCTGAAATCTTTGTCTCCATTCGTCCACACACTCGCCGGACATATAGGAATCCACACGCTGAATGGAACAATGCGTCACCCACGGACGCCGGAAATCATACATCTTTTTACAATTATGAATAGAGCGAAGATGTGAGTAGACATCCTTTTCGCAGAGGATCGACGCATAGCGCTCCCAGTCAGCCAGGCTTTTCTGCGGCATCAGATCATACTCATTGGCCAGAGACCACCAGACATTCCGGTAAGCAGAAAACCTGGCAACCACATAATTCCAATACAGGTCATCCTCTTCCTTCGTCATCATTGAAAAACCCCATCGGTCATACGGATGCATCACAATCAGATCCGCCTCAATGCCAAGATCCCTTAGATCCTGTATTCTTTTTTCCAAATGCGAAAAATGTATCGGATTAAAACGCTTGTAATCCCAGTCATTACCCTCAGCTCTTCCGTTATAATCCCAGAAATTCTCCGGAGTCAGCACGGAACTGTCCATGGGTGTTCCCTCGTAGGGATAACTGTATGGTTCGTTCAGATTATAATCATAATGTTTCGGGAAAATACAGAAACGAATCTTGTTAAAAGCGCTGTCTTTCAACGTTTTCAGCGTCTGCTCCTGCAACTCCTCCGTCTGAAGCGCCCACACATAGCATGTGGTGCCAATCGAATAATAAGGCGTTCCATCCTCATAGGCAAAATGAAACGTATTTGCCACACGGACCGGTCCGTGATTGCCCTCACGCGCAGGCGTCACAGTAAAGTCCCCCTCCTGCACACAGTCCGAAAAAGTTCCCCAGACCCTGTAGTGGTACTCTCCCTCGAAAGAGGGCATAAAACGAATCTTATAAATGCCTTCCCCATCGTAAAATCCATCGACGCATTTCGTCTCATCTGCCCCTGTAAATTCTCCTTTGATCTCATAATCAACAAAAGGATTTCCATCCTGTCTGCCCGAAAAAGCAGCTTCAAAAATTCCCCATTTTTCAACTGTAGTTTTCATACTCATGCACACATCCATTCTGACGGGAAAAGCCGGTCCCGTCCGATAAAACAGCCTGCCAGGCAGCGCCGCTTCCAAAAGGAAACGTCCTGCTGACAGGCTGATACTAGGTTACTATTACTTTCCTGTTATATTACGGGTCACTGCTCATCCTGCGCAGCGTTGCATAAGTATCGGAAATAAAAATCCCACTTATATCCCGCAAACACCCGAATAATCAAAACAACATCACTTCACGGCGCCTGCCATACCCTCTACAAAGTACCTCTGGAAAATCAGATACACAACCAGCACCGGGATAATCGAAACTAAAACTCCCGCACAAAGGTAACCGTAATCCGTACCGTGTTCGCCGACGAAAGTCATCAATCCTACCGGAACCGTTTTCAATGAATTGTCATTGATGATAACCGAAGCCAGCAGATACTCGTTCCATGTAGATACAAAGTCCGTGATCAGCAGAGTTGCCAGTGCCGGTTTAGAGATAGGCAGAACAACACGTAAAAAGGTCTGCCACTTGTTGGCGCCGTCAATATAAGCTGCCTCATCAATATCTTTCGGAATACCTTTAAAAAACCCATGTAGAATCAATATCATAAAGGATACGCCAAAACCAATATACACATAAAACAGGCCAAAGTATGTATTAATCAAATTCAGACGGTTGTAGATGATACTGATCGGAACCAGTGCGATCTGCATCGGAAGCATCATACCGATTAACAAAAATACAAACCATCCCGTGCTGTGTTTCAATTTCAACCTGGTCAAAGCGAAAGCAGTCATTGCGGATACAAAGATACCCAACGGCACTTTCAGGCAACTGATAATGAGATCATTCTTCATATAGAGGAAGAGACGTCCCTTTGTCATAGCATTGCTGAAGTTGCTCCAGGCAATCTGTTCCGGCAGCTGGAACATACTGATGCCGGAGATAAAGTCTGACTGTGCCTTGAGCGCTGTGACGACCAGAGTGAAGAGCGGAATGATCCACAGGATAGACAGAGCGATCAAGATAACGTATTTCACAGTCAGTTTTCCATATTTACTCGCTTTTGCGTTCATTCTCTCACCCCCTACTTATCTCTAGCCGTGAACATCATGTACGGGATAATTACAATCAGCATGATAACCACCATGATCACTGCGATCGCCGTGCCGTAACCTACGTTGTTATAGGTAAACGTCTGACTGTACATATAAGTTGCCAGCATCTGGGACGCATTATTCGGTCCGCCGTCCGTCAGAGCCTTGACAATATCATAGACCTTCATAGCCGCGATGACCAGTGTACAGATTACTGTTACAAAGGTATCCTTTAACAGGGGAATCGTGATCCGGAAAAATGACTGGAAACTGTTTGCTCCATCGATGGAAGCTGCTTCCAGAACCTCCGGGGAAATCCCCTGTAATCCTGCCAGAAACAGAATCATCGGCTGACCTACCGCCTGCCACAGCGATGCGACAAACAACGCTATAATAACCGTCCCCTCCTGGGACAGCCAGGTCTGCGAAAAATTCACCCCAATTGCCTGAAAAAACTGGTTAATAAAACCAATTTGCGGATTATATATCCATCTCCAGATAATACCTACAGCCACCATGGCAATAACGCTGGGCGCATAGAACAGAGTACGGAAAAATGTTCTTCCGCGGAATTTATTGTTCAGCAGCACTGCCAACGCAAGCGATACCGTCATAGTCACACAAACCGTCAGAATAATCCAGACGATCGTATGGCGCAAAGACAGCCAGAACACGCTGTCCTGTGCCAATTTTCTATAGTTGGCAAATCCGACAAAATCCATCGTGCCGATTCCGGTACCGCTCCGCAGACTAATCCACAGAGAATAAAA
Organism: Clostridiales bacterium; assembly: GCA_021203005.1. Lineage (GTDB taxonomy): Bacteria > Bacillota > Clostridia > Lachnospirales > Lachnospiraceae > Eubacterium_I. The sequence goes on from JAJQCB010000148.1 coordinate 27,680, forward strand.
AATCGGAAATATGATCACTGACAAGTAAATAATCAGTACCGGCAACATAAACAGATAAGGCGAATAGTCTCTCTTAGCTTTTGCCACTTTCTACTCTACCTCCTTCTCTTGTTATTTCTCAGATAAAGCAGGCATGCATGCCATACATTAAATTCTGACATGTATGCCCTTTTTCTACCTGCAATCTACCCTCAGGCAGACTGTACTTAATTACACTTTATCACAGAGTCTGCTGTCAATTGGATGCCTGATAATCCTCAACCGCCGCCTGAATCTGGGTAGCTGCTTCCTCCGGGGTCATGCTGCCGCCGGCAATCGCATCCTGGCAGTTAAACAGTACATCTGCAACCTCAGACGGGAACGCCTGGTCGGTGATGGTAAATGTACCATTCTCTGAGCTATACTCAAGCAGAGACGCAACGTTCGGCTGTTCTGCAGCGTCAGGCATTTCAGCGTCATTAAGCGGAAGCGGAAGGTTATAGTCATCCGGATAGAGCTCTGTAGCTTCAACAGAGTTCATAAACTGTGTGTAAAGCATCGCCGCCTCAAGCTCGTCATCGGTCAGATCTGCGCTGAACTGAACCATCTCAGCAAAAGCGGATACACGACCGGTTCCGTTCGGGAACGGGAACCAGCTAACCACAGACAAATCTGCTCCGGCATTATTCAAGGCAGCGTCATACCACTGTCCCTGAACATCCATCGCGCAGGTACCCATCGCGAACGCCATGTAAGTGTCGTCCGGGTTAGCGGTAACAAAGCCATCCGGGAAATAGTTACTCTCACAGTAAGTCTGATAAATGGTCAGAGCTTCCACAACCGCGTCGCAATCCCAGCTTGTGGTCATCGCCTGCAGCTCATCATGAAGATCAGCACCTGCTGTATACTCAATCAGCTGCTCGATCAGACGCATTACATGCCAGCCGTTCAATCCTGCCGTGGAGATCGGAGTAATTCCATTTTCCACAAGCGTATCACATACAGCCTCAAACTCCTCGATGGTGGTAGGTACTTCCAGACCATACTGTTCAAAAATATCGGTTCTGTAGTAGATACCAAGTACATTGTAGGAAGTAGGATAGCCACACACCTGATCACTGAGAGTGCACAGGCTCAGCACGCCGGAGTTAAAGGTATCAGGCCAACCGTTTTCCTCCGCATACTCAGTCAGATCATATGTAACACCGTTATCCACATAATACTGTCCGAGAGAACCGCCCCAGTTAAACCACATAGAAGGTATGGAACCGGACTGCGCCGCCGTCTTGCAGGCATCCTTGATGCCATCTGTGTCATAGCAGGCTACCGTTACGTTGATGTTCTCATTCGCCTCGTTGAAGATCTCAGTCAGACCCTCCAGACCATCCTGACGCGAGGAAAGTCCCCAGAAAGTCAGCTCCACAGCCTCTCCCTCGTAACCGACATCCGCGATCGCCTCCACAGCCGCTACCAGTTCCGGATCCAGATCTGAAGAGTCAGAAGAATCTGATGATGTATCCTCCGTCGTCTCCGCCGCCGCGCTTGTGTCGTCTCCTGTTGTGTCGGAAGAAGAGCTGCTGCTTCCGCATCCTGCCAACAGACTCGCCGCCAACACGCCAACCAATGTCAGGCTCACAATTCTTTTTTTCATGTTACCTCTCCTTTCTTGGATGAAATTTCGGGTGTCCTTTTACACCCGGATAAAATAAATTTATATATCAGGCAGTACGCCAATATATACAGAGTTACAATAAGGTATCGCTCTGCGGCGGGTTTGCCCTGCCGTGCTCCGCGCGACCGGCTGTCATCCCCTGGCACAACATCTTCAGTATTCCAGAAAAACGCGCATGCCGTCCGCCGTCTGTTCTCCGTGGGGAGCATTGATCATAATGCCAGCCACCATTCCCTCAAGGGAGTCATTTGTCAGATAAATCCCATAACAGTCTGACGCATCCGTCTGTTCATGAGGATTTGCCGGGATCTCCGTCACAGCCCCTCCCGAGCTGTAATCCACCTGCTCCGCCCAGAACAGACATTCCTCCGACACTCCGTCCAACAATTCTTCATATCCGTCAGCCGTCAATGCCTGCAGGTAGCCGGTAGCCGCGTAAGTATTAAATTTGTCCTCCGGAGCCAGAAGCAAATCCACCCGCCCGGACTGCATATAAGTCGCAACCGTCGCCTCCGTCTGCATCGTACTATTTTGATCGGAATATGAGGTTTCAATCACCAGTTCATATTCCTCCGTATCAATCTCCAGTTTCGCGGAGAGCAATTCTTTCAAATCAGCAATCTCTTCCGTATCCAGATCACCATCCAGTACCATCACGTAAAATGCCTCTTCCGTATCCTGTGTCACAATATCCCGCACAAAAAACACGGCAAAAGCAAAAAGAACAACACCGACGATGATATACCACTTGTAATAGGACCAGATATAACGGCATTTTTCTGCAGGACTCATTTCCGGCCATCTCTGCCGGATCAAATCACGATCTCTGTCCCCGCAAAGTTTTTTTGTATTTCCAAACATGATAACCCCGACCTCACTGTGTAACATAAACCGGGCAGCTTTTGGACTTAAAGTTTATTTTTGTATATTTTACTAAATCTATTTCGTTCGTTAAATTTTTGTTAAATTTCGTTTTTTCTGTCTTTCCTCAATTATTCCTTGATTTTTGGCAGAAAACCTTAAGATTTTGCCTCAAAAACGTCATTTTTAAGTATTTACTAACAAATAATCCAGCTGAATTTACTAAATTATAAGCTAAATGACGGTATATGTCAACCGAATAC
>JAJQCB010000219.1 GCA_021203005.1 Clostridiales bacterium
CACATCGGTGTCTGGTATATGGAAAAATCAGGTCGCCGTGAATAATTCAGGTTATTATATGGAATGTGTAAAAATGGACTATAGAGAATTAAATAATGATGAAATAGGATTATATTCTGAATTATACAGATCGGTATTTATGGAGGAATCAACATGAGACTGCAATTAAACTTAAATCAATACTATGATGGCCTGGAGGATTACCAGGTAAACACGTTATTCGGCTTGTTTATGGACTTAAAACCAAGAATTGAATTCCTTCAGGATTTAATAGAAAGCGGAAAGACAGGCAAATCCTATTTTGGGACAGTTAGAGCAATGTCTTTCTCCGGGTTCAGACAGATTGATAAATTTATGCAGTCTGTCGGGAAAGAGCCAATATTTGATATTGAGGGTATCTTATCAGATGTGGATCGGAAGTTTGACGCAGTTCCGGTACAGCCATTGATAGATAAATATTTTTTTTCTGATTTCTGAACCTGATTCCGAAGAAATTCAAATATAATGAGGACGACTATGGAAAATTTGTACGAAAAATATGATGGTATGCTTCTTACCATCCCGGACAATATCGGCGAATCTGACATTGAGCAGTATATGTCTGTAAAAGATCATCCTGTAACTGAAAAATATGAAAGGGACGTTTTCGAAGCGATTCTTGCGGAAGCATCCCATCTGAAGATTGTTGAAACAGTTTATACGAGATGATAAAACACGGACGATGAGAGCGAGGAGTTCATTACCCCTGAGAATGCGGTGATTTATCTCGGACAGCTGTACGGGATCTTGCATCTGGAAATCGGAGTGAATTACAAATGGAAGAAGTTCGTAAAGCTTTCTGATATACAGGGGCGCTTTCTTTATGATTCAAATACATATTATTTTGACGAGCCGGGGGATCACGATTCGTGGTCAGTGAATACTTATCTGGAAATTATTCATATAGAGTAACTTCCGCTTTATCGAAATATTAGGCAGAACAAGAAATCGGAATATGTAAAACTGTCTATGTAAGTACCAGAGCGACAACTTCCAGTTTGTCGTCATAAAAATAATGTACAATTTTTAAGATAAAATGTTTCAGTCGTTAGTAGTATGAAAACGGAGAAGAAATGAGAAAAACGGATTTCAATTATTTGTCAGCAGATAAAAAGACAAGCATTCACGCAACATTCTGGGAGCCGGAGCAGGAACCGGTCGCTATTCTGCAGATCGCACATGGAATTACGGAATACATAGACCGATATCAGGATGTGGCAGAGTTTTTTACCGGAAAGGGTTTTGTAGTTGGCGGAAATGATCATCTTGGCCACGGACAGTCTATGAGACCGGATCATCCGCTTCCCGGATACTTCGGACCGAAAGGGAGCTGGAAGTATGTAGAGGAGGATGTGCAAACCTGTGCACTTATGCTTAAAGAAAAATTTTCCGGAATTCCATTCATCCTGCTGGGCTTTTCCCTTGGATCGTTTGTTGCACGCTGCCTGATGGGTGATAATCCGGAATTGGTGGATATGAATATTCTGGTCGGTACCGGGCAGATGAAAAATACGGAGATCGGGATAGCACAGAGGATTGTCAGATTTGAAGAACGCAGACAGCAAGATGATACGAAAGATACGCCGTTGATCCAAAAGCTTTCTATGGAAACCTATAACAAAAAGTATGCACCCTGCCGGACAGAGGCGGATTGGTTGTGCGCGAACCCAGATGCACAGGATGCTTATATTGCAGATCCGCAATGCGGAGCGGGATTTACTGTCAGCTCTTTTCGGGAACTATTATTTGCCATGAAGTCTTGTTCCACGAAGGAGCATTTGTCACGCATGAATCCTGCTATACCAGTGCTCTTTATTTCGGGAAAAGAAGATGCGGTCGGGAATTTCGGCAAGGGTGTTCAGAAAGCGGCAGAAATGTTTATGGATGAGCAGTTTACAGATGTTACGGTAAAGTTGTTTGATGGAATGCGGCATGATGTTTTTCGGGAGCAAAAGTGTCAGGACGTATATGAGTATATTTACAGATGGATTAAAGAGCGGCGAAAGTAAACTGCCGGAATGTAGGAGCGACAAGGATGGCAAAGAAAATTATAGCTGTTGTTCCGTTATGGGATGACGAAAAAGAAAGTATCTGGATGCTTCCCGGATATATGAACGGGATAAAAGAAGCCGATGCGATTCCTCTAATCCTGCCGCTTGCAAACGATATAGAGGATGTGCTTGAAATATTTGAGTGGTGCGACGGGCTGCTGATGACCGGTGGCCATGATGTTTCGCCATCCCTGTATAAAGAGCCACAGAAAGAAAACTGCGGCATTTCATGCCGTGACAGGGATCTGCTGGAATCTGCATTATATGCAGCGGCACTGACACAAGATAAGCCTGTATTGGGAATCTGCCGGGGCATCCAGCTTATCAATGTTTTGCAAGGAGGAACATTATATCAGGATCTGCCGACAGAATATGACAGCAGTATTGAGCATCATATGAAGCCGCCTTATATCAATGTTGCCCACTATGTAAATATAAAAAAGCAGACCCCTTTATATGCATTGCTTCGGACAGAGCAGCTGGGTGTAAACAGTTACCACCATCAGGCCATCAAAAAACTGGGAGAGGATCTCGAGATTATGGCAGAATCGGAAGACGGGCTGGTGGAAGCAGTCAGGCATATAGGAAAGAAGTTTGTCTGGGCGTTCCAATGGCATCCGGAATTTGATTTTCATGTCAATCCGAACAGCAGGAAGATTTTTGAGGCATTCATAAATGCGTGCCAGTAAGGCATCATGTAAATTTTACCGCTTGTTTACTGCCGCATCTCACCAACCAGACAGAGAACAGTTATAATCATCCCATCCGATATTTTAAAAGTGATGAGGCTGATTAATTTATGTTTTCAAACAAAAAAACAATTCTGACAGGGACTGTAATTGTTTATCTGCTGTTGATGCTTGTGTTTACTTTTGCAGATTTGAATGCAGAACTTCTGATCTATCATCCGGACAGCACGTTTGGCAGGTGCTTTGAAATTGTCGGGACACTCCCAATGCCGCTCGTAGCGGTATTTACCTGCATGGCGTTGGTGATGACAAACAGGAGAAAGCGGACGTTGAGTTCTGTTTTATCATACATAGGGATAGGATTGTTGCTCGGATATCTTATCTTTTATGCCTGCATATCTTTTGAACATGCGGTACCCGGAGGATGGATTCCGCTGCTTATTGTATTGATTGCATGGATTGTTATTTCCGTAATATTGTGCAGGAAAATCATACAATGCGGAAATGGTGATAAGCTGCGAAAGACAGCAGCCATAGGGATATGCGGATGTGCGGCAGCTGTATTTGGACCTATGATCATTAAGGAAATCATGTCCAGGCCGCGCTTTAATACGCTGGATGATCCGGCGGCACAATTTACACTCTGGTTTGTAAGGCTGCCCCATTCGGCAGAATCGGCAAATTCGAGTTTCCCGTCCGGGCATTCCGCACAGGCGGCAACGAGCATGTTTTTATTGTTGGTTCCCTGGTTTGCTGAGAAGTACTGGACAAAAAAATATATCCGGACTGTCCTGTTCGTATCGGGGATTTTCACAATCGGCGTCATGCTTTCCAGAATGGTTCTGGGTATGCACTATGCGACAGATGTCATCACCGGAGCGATGATCACAATTTTTACCATGCAGACAGTGGCTGCGTTTATTATCAGGCAGCCGGATAAGATTCAGAGGAGATTGATATGGACAAGAATAAAATGGCAGCAGTCTTATATGAAATAGCAGCAATCCTGTTTATAATTACCGCTATTGTAGGAAAATCCCTGGTGTTCGTTCCGATTGGATTGTGTTTTGCCATAATCGGGGTTACAACTTATAAGAAAGAGAACTAGAATCGAAAATTGATAATCTGGAGAGAAAATAAAGATGAAGTGTCCGTATTGTAATGAAGAAATGGAATTGGGAATCATAACAATACGATTTTAGATATAGATCGTGATAAAGATATTGGAAAAGACAAACGTATACAAAATGACCTATAAAATTATTTTGCATGTCATTTATTGTCACGGTCACCTGTTTGTGATAGTATTTGATCATAAATGCGGAGATGTAATTCATGATAACTCTCTCAGGCGTGTGAAAGAACCAAAGCCAAAAGAAAGGGCAAGTCAATTTTGATAAAGAAACTGTTCTACGTTCTTTTTGTGATATTTTCTATCGCTGCGATACTGGAATACCTGTTTATTTGCGGCACATTTACAGGCCCACTGGTCATGCTGCTTGTCCTGATCACAGGAGTTGCAAATATCATAATATCCGCAAAAAACCGAGAAGTTTCTAGTGCACTGTTGTTTTTGATCGCAACGATCGGGTTATGTATGGGCTATTGGAAATTGATGTTCTTATAAAGTCCATATATCGAAACCATTTTAGATGTATTTGATATGGAAGCCTGCTAATAAAAAGTCAAGTGTTTTTTGAAGAAAATTTCAGAAATCC
>JAJQCB010000152.1 GCA_021203005.1 Clostridiales bacterium
AACTACGCGGTTTTCAGCGGCTCCCGCTGTTATGCCGTGAATAATTCAGGATAAAATTTGAAGTTATGTCTCCGCGGAGAATCATCGGCCAGTTTGAGAGCGGGAACCTGGATATGGCAATCGTCTATGAGAGTGAATTTCAGGGGCATACGGAATTGAAAAGTCTTCCGTTATATGATCGGAAGCTGGATGTCTGCCTGTTTATTTCCGGAAAACACCCGTTGGCGAAAAAGCAGACAGTGACTCTGCAGGATCTGAAAGACGTGCCAATCGGGATATTAGGCGAGGGGTATTCATTGGATTTTAAGAGACTGACACAGCAATTTTTTGAGTATAACCGGGCGGAGTCTCCGTCCGAATATGAGGTTTATGAGTCCAGACGGGATCTGGAGATTAACCTGATTGCCGGTCGTTGCGCGGCAATCGTTTATGAAACGATGTTTGAAGACAGGGATCATAAGCTGAAAGCATTTCCTGTTGATGTTGAAGATAATTCTTTCGGGATTTCGCTTTTCTGGCAGAAGGACGAAATGCGCACGAAAGCGGCAGCGTTGTGGAGAATTATAAAAGAAAAGATGAGCAGAGACAGGTATTGATGATAAAGTTGGACGCCCTGACACAACCATAAGATTGTGCCAGGGTGATTTTTTTTTGTTGGTTTTTTCTGAGCGCAATGGATAGAATGATGAAAACGGTTTTGTCGAAAAATGGATATTGTTTCCTGTAGTTTGGCAGCAATAAACAGAAAATGAGAGGAGGTAACGGTATGGACAAAGTGATGTTTAACGGGGGTCAGAGACATATCTATCGGGAGGATGAACCCATTGAAAAGTATGAGAGGGTTCCTTTCGATGTAGCGGAGGTGATCACAACGGAGGCGCCCCTTGTATTTCATCCGAAGTTTGCAGATCAGGGAAAACTCGTTGTGCGGGATGTGACGGAGTTTATACCGGATGTGAATGCCCGGATGGTTGACTGGTGGTGGGGAAATATGGAGAAAGGATACCACATCTGGGCGCCCGGGGAACACTATGGATTTGACTGGGTTGTGCCGCCCTGTGAGGTGGGATATGAAGGCTCTGTGGAAGCGTCCTACGAGTTTGACCCGAATCACCCGATGATTATCACACGCCAGAGCATTACAAAATATCCGTTTACGGAATGCTATGAGCACTGCTGGATGAGCACTGCTCCGATGGGACCGGCTGAGTCGACATTGATTCATATGTATCAGGATGTGGAAGGCGGAATTTACTGGCGAACCGTGGTTGTCACGACAGAGGAAGGCGCCGCGTTTATGGCTGCGCATAAGGATGATATTCCGCTGGACTCCCATATGGTTTATGAATCGGGGAGATTAAAGGATTTTCTGCCCCCGCTCTATCATTTGTGGAAGGATTTACCGGATCCGTGGGAAAATGTGCAGTATGATCTGACGACGGAGCGGCAGGAGGACGGCACCTGGAAGCATAAATATGACAACAAACCGCATAAAAATATAAATATATGACATTAAGATGGCAATTTTTAGTTGCCGACAGGCATTTTTTTGGTGCTTTCCATCTGCGGGTGCCAATTTTATAATGATTTAAGAAATTTGTTGGTTGGGGAAGATATTTTCTGCGGTAATGGTTTCGCTGTGATACCAGGCAGAAAAGGAGATGGGGGTGAATGATATAGGATATCTTTTACAGCGGCAAGCATATTAATGAAAAACAATGGAAGTATAGGAAAAATGCGGTTTCAAGGGAACAAAAGTAGTTGCTTTTCAACAAAACAAATGTAATTAAGGAGAACAGTTATGACTCAAAAGAAAAGTATCAACATCGGATTTCGGGGATGGATGCTCGTAATTTATCAGTTTATTGCGTTTTTTACGTATACGGCATTTACGAATTATCCTTTGAACATCCTGGCAGATTTATATGGTGGAGCGACAAAGATTTCCACCATTTACACAGTCTGTGGCGTGATTGGAATTATCATTCAGCTGGCTATTTCCGGACAAATCCGGAAATTTAATATCAAGATATTCGGTGCGGTTCTGGGACTGCTTACATTGATTCTGGGACTGCTCATTATGTATCTTCCGTTTTCAAGCGCATCGATATGGTGTGTCTGTTATGGGTTTGAGGTCGTTATATCCACAATGTATGCTACTTTTGCGGTAAGCATTCTGGTAGGACAGTGGTTCCCGAGAAGAAAAGGAACTATTATGGGCATTGCGACAATCGCATTTCCCGTTGCGAACGGATTTATCGGAGTGTTTGCCACAAGAGTATTTGCCAGCGGCGCTCCCGAGGTGAGCAAAGCGTATATGCCGTTCTTTATTGTATTTCTTATTAGCTGGCTTATTGGCGTAATTTTTATCAAGGATTATCCGGAGCAGTGCGGATGCTACCGTGACAATGATAAGAGTCTGACACCTGAGATTGCAAAAGCAATGATGGAAGAGGAGCAGGAAAACAAAAAAACCACTGTATGGAAAGGCAAACACCTGTTTACCTGCCGTGATTTCTGGTTTATGGTGGTGCCGGAAGGATTTTTGCTGATGTTTTCTGTAGGAATGATGACCCAGACAAGCGCTATCCTGGGGCAGTTTGAGGAGGAGCTTTCCTTTGTGGGCGGATATTCCGGTGTTATGGTTCTGATCTGTATCTTCGGATGTGTCGGCAGTTATATTCTGGGTCTGATTGATACAAAGATCGGAACGAGAAAATCCATGATAATGGCCTCCGCTATTATGCTGCTCGCAGGCGTGCTTGGAATGATTCCCAATGCGATTTCGCTGCTTATTTCCATGATCTGTCTGGCATTGTTCATGGGTGCTTCATCAAACTATACAGTATCTTCTGCGGCACAGTACTGGCGCCGGGAGGATTTTTCCAGCGTGTTTGCAGGGGTAAACCCCGTCGCCAATGTTCTTGCCGTGAGCGGACCGATGCTGATTGCGAGACTGTTCTATTCTCCGATGGGATATCAGGCCATCTTTATGGTGACGGCTGCTGCCGGTGTTCTCTCAATTATATTGATGATTTTGTTCAAGCCTTCCCATGTAAAGGAACTGGATGACAAGTATAGGAAAGAGGCTGGGAAAACTCTGGACGACGCGCTGGCCGGACGTAAATAGCTTTTGGTAACGGCAATGAATAAACTGTAAGTAACAGGAGTGAAGAAGAATGGAAGTACCAAATGAGCTTTTTCAGGAAAGGTTAAAATTATTTGAGGATACTGTCGCCTGCAAGCGGACAGACCGGGTGCTGGCGGCGCCGATGATTATGTATCTGCCGATCCTGATGTACGGGGATGTGACGATACAGGACGTCATGATGGACTATTCCAAGGCGGAGCCGTCCTTTATCCGTTATCACCAGGAGTTCCAGCCGGACCTGGCATGGGGACCGCAGTCGATTTACCCCAGCAGCGCCCTGGATGGTCTGGGCTGTCAGTATTTGAAATGGCCGGGGAAGCAAATTGAAGACCCGAATGGCGGATTCCAGGTTCTGGACAGGGAAGACGGTTATATGTCTCCGGATGAATACCTGGAATACGCTGAAGATCCCACCGGATTTATGATCAGAAAAGTTTTGCCGCGCCACTACAGCGCGCTGCAGGGACTGGAGATGCTGGATTTATCAAACGCTATATGGCAGGGAGGATTGTATTCTATGATTCCCGCGGCGCTGCCTCCGGTGCAAAGCGCATTCCAGGCTATGGCGGAGGCCGGCGGAAAAATGATGAAGACAGCGGAAGCCGGCGGGAAAATCATGGGAACCCTGGCGGCAATGGGCTGGCCGAGTGCGACGGACGGGGCATTCAGCGCACCGTTTGATCTGTTTAACGATACGCTAAGGGGATTTCTGAATACCACGATGGATATGATCGAGTATCCGGACGAGCTTCTGGCCGCTGTGGAGACCAGCACAAAAATGCAGGTTCGGGCGATTAAACATACATTTGCCACACAGCCGTTTTGTAAGACCGTTACGTTTTTCATACATAACGGCATGGACATGTTCATGAGCAGGGAGCAGTATCAGACTTTTTACTGGCCGGGTCTGAAAAAATGCATTGAGACTGTGATTGAGCTGGGCGGTACGCCTCATATCTACCTGGAAGACAAGTACGACGATAAGCTGGATATTTTTGCCAATGAGCTTCCTCCGGGAAAGTGTATTTTTACACTGATCAACTGTGATATGGAAAAGGCAAAAGAGTTGTTTACGGGAAAGATTTGTATTTCCGGCGGAGTGGACGGGACGTTGCTGCAATATGGCACAAAAGAAGACGTGATCAAAAATGTAAAACACAGCATTGACATCCTGGCGCCCGGAGGAGGATATTTCCTGAACTGCGACGTGTCCCTGGATGTGGCGAAGCCGGAAAATCTCCATGCGCTCTTTGATACGGCGAAAATCTACATGAAGTATTAAACCTGAATTATTCACGGCATAACAGCGGGAGCCGCTGAAAACCGCGTAG
>JAJQCB010000006.1 GCA_021203005.1 Clostridiales bacterium
CACATCGGTGTCTGGTATATGGAAAAATCAGGTCGCCGTGAATAATTCAGGCTTAAGATTCAGATTGATTCCAGGAGACATTTTTTGAAGAAATAAATTTCTGTGCCGACCGGCGATCCCTCTCAATCTGGGCTTTCAACTCCTCCACCGAGGAAAACTTCCGCTCCGGCCGCAGAAATGAGAGGAAAGAAACCCGAATCTCCTGCTCATAAATCTGCCGGTTAAAATCAAAGATGTAAGTCTCCACCCCTATCGGGTATCCGCCCCCGACCGTCGGCTTATTTCCGATATTTGTGACACCATAAAAAGAATCCCCGCCGACCGTCACCGAGGAAGCATAAACGCCGTTCGGAGGCAGCAGTTTTTTCTCCGACGGTCTCTGATTCACCGTGGGGAACCCCAGCGTTCTGCCGAGCTCATTGCCGTGCGCCACCGGCGCGTCCAGAAAATAAGGATAGCCGAGCAACCGGTTCGCCTCCTCCATATGTCCCAGTGCGATTTCTTCCCGGATCCGGGTACTGCTGACATCCCTGCCGCCGCTCTGCATCTTGTCGACAATCACGGCGCGGTATCCCAGCTTCGGTGCAAAATGCAGCAATTCATCCGGACCGCCGCTGCGGTTTTTCCCAAAACGAAAATCAGTCCCCGCCACAATTTCCCGCACCGGTATCCGGTCCGTCAGCATTTTTAAGAATTCGCCCGGCGTTCTATTTTTTAATTCTTCCGTAAACGGGCACTCGATCACATAGTCGATTCCCGCATCGGCAAAAATCTGTTCTTTCTCCCGATTCGTCAGAAGGACTTTATAATTTTCTTCTTCCAGTGACCTTGGGGGTACATCGAACGTAAAAATCACGCTTTTATGTCCCTGCGCCCTGCTCTTTTCCAGTTCCCGGATCAGATATTTATGCCCCAGATGAAGACCGTCAAATTTGCCCAGCGTAACAGCAGATGGCTCTTTTATATGAAAATTCAGAGTATCTTTTATATATTCCATAATTTCTCCATAGTTTACATCAAAGGACAATCCACAATCAGCATCTATTTTCACAGGGTTTTCCGTAATAAAAAGTATCGACATGCAAAAGACAACACCGTAACATGGTCTATAAAAACATCTTCACCGGTTTGAAAATGGATTCTCCGGGAACATAGCGGTAGATTGCGCAGAATCTTCCCCTGGAATCATAGACGCGGAACCATGCATCTTTCTGCGCGGCAAAGCTCACCCGGTCTTCCCGCAGCGCATTTCCGTTATATAAAAAACGGTCTTCCTTTTCCATGGTCTGAATTGCCGGATACTGCCGGAACACATCCTCCACCGGACGAATTCTGTTTTCCAGCTCCCCCGCATCACGCAGCGCGGCGATCTCATCCAGGCGAAGCGCATCCTCCAGCCGATACCCGGCCGCTTCCGTCCGAAGCAGATATTCCAGGGCGGCGTGGCAGCCCAGTTTTTCCCCGATATCATGGCAGAGTGAGCGGATATAGGTTCCCTTGGAGCACCGCACCGTCATGGTCACCCGCGGAAGATCAATACTCTCCACACGGATTTCATAGATCGTGATTCTTCTCGGCTTGCGCTCCACCGTCTGACCCTTCCGCGCCAGATCGCAGAGCTTCTGCCCGTTGACCTTCAACGCAGAATACATGGGCGGGATCTGATCTGTCTCGCCGACAAAACCCGCGATTGTTTCCCGCACTGCTTCTTCCGTAATTCCATCGGTATTTCCCCGGCGCAGCACCTGTCCTGATGTATCTAAGGTATCTGTCTCCACGCCGAGCAGCATCACCGCCCGGTAGGTCTTGTCCCGGTCTGTCAGCATATCACAGACTTTTGTGGCTTTTCCAAGACAGACCGGAAGGACACCCTCCGCCTCTGGATCCAGGGTGCCGGTATGTCCGATTTTCTTTTGTCCGCAAATACCGCGCAGCTTTGCCACCACATCAAAGGAGGTGTAGCCGCGCTCTTTATATACATTTATTATGCCGTTGTACATTTATACACGTCCAAAATATCTGTTAATCTCTATAAAAATGAGTCACTCTGCGACAGATCTGCCCTGCGGATACTTCGCGCGCCGAATACGGTCCAATCAGTGGCATATTTCCAACGCGCGAACTAACGCATTTACAACTGCGCTGCAACCCTGTCCAGCAACAGAGTCAGTATCTCCTCCGGCTGCTTTTTCACAGACGCTCCGGCTGCCCGGGCGTGTCCGCCGCCGCCGAATTCCGCGGCAATCTTTGCCACATCCACACAGGAGGTTGAGCGAAGGCTGATCTTGTAGCCGTCCGCTGCCTGATATAGGAAGATGGATACCTCCACTCCCGACGTGGAACGAAGCTGGCTCACGATTCCATCCAGATCCGCAGGCGTCACATGGAACGCTTCCATATCCTCCCTGGTCACAAGAGTGTAGATGCATTTCCCATCCAGAAAGAGCTGACTGTCGAGAAACGCCTTCCCCCAGATTTTCTGCTGTGCGAAAGAACGCACGTAATAAGTCTCATCCACTATTCTGGAGTAGGGAATGCCCCGCCCCATCAGGTCTCCCGCAATCCGCATGGTCCGCGGTGAGGTGCAGGTATACTGGAAAATTCCCGTGTCATGGGCGATCCCCAGATAGAGACACTCCGCGATCTCCTCTGTGATCTTTTTCGGATTCAGGGTAAGATACACAAGCTCCGACGCGGAGCTTGCCTCCGGATGCACTTCGTTGATATCTGCAAAGCTGTCGTTCGTCAGATGATGGTCGATACAGATGGTCCGCCGCGCCGCCTTAAAAAGCCGCGCCGCCTCACCCAGACGTCCCTCATCCCCGCAGTCTAACGCGACAAAAAGATCATATGATACAAGCTCCGCATTCTTCGCGGAGCGGATCTGATCTGCATTTTTCAGAAAAGAAAATTTTTCTGGAACCGGCTCCAGATAAATATCCGCGCGGATGGCAGGGTAATTGTCCAGGATGTAGTTGTAAACTGCCAGGCAGGAACCCACGCAGTCCCCATCGGGGCGGACGTGCCCTGCAATCGCCACAGACGGTGCTTTTTCCGAATCTGTTGCGGACGACGAAACCTCCTGCAAACAGGCATCCAGGGAAATCATCCCCTGTCTCCCCCCTGCGTTTTTCGGAACATCATACTCTCTATGCTGCTGCGCAGTATCATCTGATTTCTTCTTTGTACTGCTTTCATTTTCAGAGACTTCATCTGCATAAACAAAACAAGCCATGCACATAAGCGCTATTCGTCTCCTTCCCTGTCAGCCTGGTTTTCCGGCGCACAGACCTCGTCAATCTTCTTCGACATCCGGATACCGTACTCGATGGACTGATCCAGGATGAAGCGGATTTCCGGCGTATTGCGCAGATTGAGGGAGGAGGCAAGGCATTTTCTCGCATACCCTGCCGCACTCTTCAAACCGGCAATCGTGTCCTGCTGCTCTTTTTCATTGCCCAGGACACTGATATAAACTTTGCAGGTCTTCAGATCGGGGGCAACCTCCACCGCTGAGATGGAGGTCATGGGGTGAATGCGCGGATCCTTGATCTCATCCCGGATGATCACGCTCAGTTCGCGCATCACTTCCCCGTTTAGCCTGATATTCTTGATACTATTTTTTCTCATAATAACTCCATTTGTCAGAACAGCCTGCTTATCTTTACACAAACTGTATCAGGATCTGGGAACCTCCACCATCTTGAAGGCCTCCACAATGTCAAGCTCGGCAATATCGTTGAATCCCTCCACGACCAGGCCGCACTCGTAACCGGCTTTTACTTCCTTCACATCGTCCTTGAAGCGCTTTAAGGATGCCAGCTGGCCCTCAAAGATCTGTTTGCCTTCTCTGGAGACACGGACCTGACAGCCGCGCTCAAACACACCGTCCAGCACATAGGAACCGGCGATATTGCCGACGCCGGATGCCTTGAAGATCTGACGGATCTCTGCATGGCCGAGCACTTTCTCCTCAAAGATCGGATCCAGCATGCCTTTCATGGCTGCTTCCACATCCTCGATGGCCTTGTAAATAATATTGTAAAGACGGATATCCACCTGCTCCTGCTCGGCTGTCGACTTGGCGACCGGATCCGGTTTTACATTAAATCCGATGATAATCGCCTCGGAAGCCGCTGCCAGGGATACGTCGGACTCGTTGATGGCGCCGACGCCTCCGTGAATTACTTTCACGACGACTTCGTCGTTGCTCAGCTTCAGCAGACTCTGTTTTACCGCTTCCACGGAACCCTGTACATCCGCCTTGACGATCAGGTTGAGCTCCTTTAAGCTGCCCTCCTGAATCTTGGAAAACAGATCGTCCAGGGACATTCTCGCCCGCGTCTCTGCCACGAGCTTTTCCTTATCCTGCGCCATAAAGGTCTCCGCAAAGGTTCTCGCGTCTTTCTCGGAATCACACACCACAAAGACCTCGCCGGCATTCGGTACGCTGCTCAGTCCCAGGACTTCCACCGGTGTGGACGGACCTGCCTCTTTCACGCGTCTGCCCTGGTCGTCGATCATGGCGCGGACTTTGCCGTAACTTGCGCCGGCAGCAATACACTGGCCTACTTTCAAAGTACCTTTCTGCACCAGTACGCTGGCAACCGTACCGCGGCCTTTATCCAGCTGTGCCTCGATCACCAGACCTCTCGCGTTCCGGTTCGGATTTGCCTTCAGTTCCAGTACTTCTGCAGTCAGAAGAACCATCTCCAGAAGTTCCTTGATGCCCTCACCGGTATGTGCGGACACAGGCACGCAGATCGTGCTGCCGCCCCAGTCTTCCGCCACCAGCTCGTACTCGGTCAGCTCCTGCTTGACACGGTCAACATTCGCGCCCTCCTTATCAATCTTATTGATGGCGACAATAATCTCAACGCCCGCCGCTTTCGCATGATTGATCGCCTCAATGGTCTGCGGCATCACGCCGTCGTCGGCCGCCACAACCAGAATCGCGATATCCGTGGAGTTTGCGCCCCGCATACGCATGGCTGTAAAAGCCTCGTGTCCGGGCGTGTCGAGGAATGTGATCTTCTGACCGTTGATGGTTACCACGGAAGCACCGATTGCCTGGGTGATGCCGCCCGCCTCGCGGTCGGTCACACGGGTATTCCGGATCGCATCCAGAAGAGAGGTTTTACCATGGTCAACGTGACCCATAACGCAGACGACCGGCGCTCTTGCCACCATCTCATCTTCACTCTCCTCCTCCTCTTTTAAGAGTTCCGCGATCACATCCACTTTTTCTTCGGGTTCCGCAATACAGTTAAACTCCAGTGCGATCTCCTCAGCCTTCTCATAATCCACTTCCTGGTTGACTGTCATCATGATGCCCTGCATAAAGAGCTTTTTCACGATTTCAGAGGGCTGCACTTTTATGATATCAGCCAGTTCACGGATCGTCATCACCTCGGGCAGGATAATATTGCGGATTTCGTCTGTCGGCTTCTGCCCCGGAGCCTGCGGGACGGCATTCCGCTTTTTGTGCCCGGTTTTCTTTTCCAGATTGACAAAATTCTCCTGCTTCCGATCCTTCTTATCATAATTCTGTTTTTTCTTTTTGTTCGCATTCGCGTTGTTATTCCGGGACTCTTTTCCGCGCATATCTCCCATGGAGGCGCTGCCGGAATCGCGTCTTACTCTCTGGGAGTCCTGGCCTGACCGGCCTCCCTGGTCTTTGAAACGATTCGAACCGTCCGGTCGATTGTTTCGATTACCTTGAGAACCACCGGTACGATTGCGATTATTCTGGAAATTCTTCTGGTTATTGTAATTGCCTTTTTCACCGCGGCCATTTCTGTCCCCTTCCTGTCCCTGGCGAGCCGGTCTGTCGCCATATCTGCGCTGGGAGCGATCTCCGGTTTCACCGCGCTGCTGCCGGTCTCCGGTCCGGTAATCCGAACGGTCTCCGGTTCTGCGGTCCTGTCTGTCTGTACCATTTCGCCACGGGCGGTCTCCGTCCTGGCGAGCCGGGCGGTCACTGTATCTGCGCTGCGGACGGTCTGTGCTCTCCGGACGAACCGGCGGCCGGTAATCTGACCGGTAGATATTCTGACGCACCGGACGGTCTTCTGCCGGGCGCTGCACTTTCTCGCTTTCCTGCTGCGCCGGACGTTCTCCTGCCGGACGCTGTACACGCTCCCTTTCCTGCTGCGCACGCTCTCCTGCCGGACGCTGTACACGCTCCCTTTCCTGCTGCGCCGGACGTTCTCCTGCCGGACGTACCGGACGCTCTCCTGCCGGACGTGCGGGTCGGCGCGGACGGTCTCCCGACGGACGCTGCTCATTTGTCACGCGGGTCTGGTTGCCGCGGCTGCGCTGTCCGCCGTTTCTGCGATCGGCGCCTTTGCTGTTCTGAGGATTGTATACTGCGGAAATGGTCGCTTTTTTCTTCGGCCGCTCCCGTTTTTCCTCCCCCTCCGGTTTTGCCTCTGACGGCTCCGCCGCAGCGGAAGATTTTTTCCCGTAATGTCCCCGGATCAGGGAAACCGCGTCGTCCTCCAGAGAACTGGAATGACTCTTTGCTTCTATATTATGTCCGGAAAGGAAATCGATAATTTCCTTATTCGACACATTCAATTCCTTTGCAATCTCATATACTCTCACTTTTGCCATGCTTTTTCCTCCCTGTTTACCTGTAACATTGCTTTCAGCTGCTTTTCTATGGAATCCGCAAATCCGGGATCAGTCACTGCCACCATTGATCGATACTCCTTGCCGATGCATCTTCCCAGGTTCTCCTTATCTGCATAAAAATACAGCGGAACCTCATAATACTCTGTCATATTTTTCATTTTGGTTTTCGTATTGTCGGATGCATCTCCGGCCACGATCACCAGAAACGCCCGGCCTTCTTTCACCGCCTTTTCCGCGGAAAATTCCCCGCTGGCTGTCCTGCCCGCTTTCTGCGCCAGGGAAAGGCCAGACAGAATTCTGTCATTTGGCAATCAAACTCATCTCCTTTTCCAGTTCTGCAACTGTCTCCTTCGGTATACTCATTTTAAAGGAGCGCTCCATGCCATGGTTTTTTATAGCTTTTTCCAGGCAGGCAGGATCTTTACAGAGATATGCGCCGCGGCCGTTTTTTTTGCCGGTTGCATCCAGGATTATTGTCTCATCCTGCAGCCGCACCACACGGATCATCTCCCGCTTTTCCTTCATCTGCCTGCAGCCAACACACATACGCATCGGCACCTTTTTACTCATCGGCATTCACCTCGTCCGCATACCGCTCATCTGCGCCGTCTTCCAGCGCGTACTCTCCATCCGCATAGCCATCGTCAGAGTATTCTTTCTCTGTGTAATTCTCATCGGTGTAATCGTTCCCGGCATAATCACCATCTGCGTAGTCTGCGCTGTCGTAACCCTGCTCTGCGTAGTCATCGGCATAATCTTTTTCCGCATAGTTTTCCTCGTATCCATCGGCGTAATCTTTTTCCGCATAGACATCCGCGTACTCTCCATCCGCGTAGTCATCGGCGTAATCTTCATCGTCATAATTGCCATAGTAATCGTCGTCGTACTCAGCATCCTCATACTCAGTCTCATAGTCGATAAAGTCGCCGGCCTCACGCGCCTGGGTCTCACTCTTGATATCAATCTTAAATCCGGTCAGCCGCGCAGCCAGGCGGGCATTCTGCCCCTCCTTGCCGATCGCCAGGGACAACTGGTAATCCGGCACAATAACTTTTGCCGTCTTCTCCTCGCTGTCCGCGATGACGGAAATCACCTTTGCCGGGCTGAGTGCATTCTGAATCAGAAGCGCCGCATTATCGTCCCAGTTGATGATATCAATCTTCTCTCCGTTTAACATATCCACGATTGCGTTGACACGGGCACCGTTCATACCCACGCACGCTCCCACTGCATCGACATCCGGGTCTTTGGACCAGACTGCCATCTTCGTACGGCTTCCGGCCTCACGGGAAATGCTCTTGATCTCCACGATACCGTTGCGGACCTCCGCCACTTCCTCCTCAAAAAGGCGCTTCACCAGCTCCGGATGAGTCCGGGACACAAGAATTTTCGGTCCCTTGGAGGTGGCCTTGACATCAAGAATATATACTTTCACGCGCTGTGTTGGCTCAAAATGCTCCCCGCGGACCATCTCTTTCTCCGTCAGAAGCGCATCCGCCTTGCCCAGATTGATGCTGACATTTCTGCCGACATAGCGCTGGACAATGCCGGTCACAACATCTCTGGACTTGCCCTGGAACTGGTCATAGATCACTTTGCGTTCTTCCTCGCGGATCTTCTGGAGAATGACATTCTTGGCATTCTGTGTCGCAATCCGGCCGAAGCTCTTGGACTGGATCTCCTCACGGACAATATCACCCAGCTCATAACTGCTGTCGCGCATCTTTGCCTCTGCAAGGCTGATCTCCAGAACCGGGTCTTCCACTTCCTCCACGACAGTTTTCTCCGCATAGACATGATATTCGCAGGTCTCCGGATTCATCTCTACTTTTACATTATCCGCCTTGCCGAAATGGTTCTTGCAGGCTGTGATCAGGGAATTCTCAATCGCCTCCAGGATAGATTCCCTGCTGATATTCTTCTCCTTTTCCAGGATTTTTAACGCTTCCAGCAGCTCCTGGCTGTCATTCTGCAGATTATTTTTGCTGCTTTTCTTCGTCTTTGCCATTTCCTTTTCCTCCTCTTTAAAAGTCAAATGCCAGTCTGATCAGAGCAATGTCTTTTTTCTCAAATGTGTGTGTCTGCTCATCTTCCGTGATAATGGTCACGGTATCCTCTGTGTACGCGGACAATACGCCGCGAAATTCTTTTTTCCGTTCTATCGCGCGGTAGGTGCGGATCTCGATCTCTTTTCCCATGCTGCGAATGTAATCTTTCTCCTTTTTCAGAGGGCGTCCCAGCCCCGGAGAACTGACTTCAAACACATAAGAGTCGTCAATAAAATCCTCCTCATCCAGAAGGTCGCTCATCCGACGGGAAACCGCCTCGCAGTCATTCACCGTGATGCCGCCCTCCTTGTCGATGTAGGCGCGCAGATACCATGTGCCGCCCTCCTTCACATACTCCACATCCACCAGTTCAAAATGAAACTCCTCCATCAACGGCAGCAGCAACGCCTCCGTGCGGGATTCATAGTTCTCTCTCTTCGTCATTCTGATACCTCTCAAACAAATACAAATCGTCGGGCCGGATGAGGTCATCCGGACTCCGGCACGCAAAATACCTTGCGCGGCTCTAATCAGGCAGGAGACACCTTTTACCTCGTACCCCCGCCGCACGGAACAGAACAGCAAAGCTGTCATTTTCCCTGCGCACATAAAAGCTGAGAGTGGGTTCTCACCCACTCTCATTCATACCACTATTTCAATTACCCTACTACTTTAACACAAAATGCGAGGATGTCAAGGGGGTTCGCGAAAATTTTCCTCACGCCCTCACGATTTCCCGCAATTTCACCTGAAAATTTGCCAGAGCGCCACCTCACCGTTAAAATTTAACTATGTACTATATCTCCGGCGCTATACAAATGATTATAAACCAAATTCCCGGAGTAATTTTTCCTGGTATGCGCTGTCTGCAGCGGCACGCGTGATGTCATCCGTTCTTCCAAGCTCTGCCAGTTTAAGATTCAGAGCATTAATTCTCCCACGGCATTCTTCACGGCCTTCTTCCCTTGCTTCCCGTTCATACATTAATCTTTCTTCCCATGCCTGCATATATCGTACACCTACCTCTTCATTATTCTGAATTGTACGAACACTCTCGCTGATCTTTCTGACTTTCTCGCTCTGGAAAATCCGTCCTCTGTCGTTCGTATTCTCAATGAGATAAAGTAACTCTTTCAATTCCGATGTGATGTTTTCATCATCTTCGCCATGCGTATTCAAAAAAATACGCACAGCTCCATCATTTAACAAAATCCCATCTACTTCCTCACACTGCATGGAAAAAGTATAACGATACTTTTTCTCATGGAACAGATCAAATGGCATAATCATGATGATAACAACGGGATTAAGTTGATTAAAATCATCCACTCCCGGCTGCAACAGTTTGCAATCAATCAGTGACTGGTAATACCGACTCCTCTTCGGCAGATTTCCGGTATTCCTCCTCTGCGCCTCCGCATCATAAACTACGCCCTCCTCGTCCTGCGCCCAAACGTCCATCTTCACAAGTCTAAAACCTAAAGATGTCCGCTGTTCTTTCTCTGACTGGGGCAGGTACTTCAGCATAATATCCTTCCCCAGAATGATCTCAAGCATCGCCTGCATGTTCTCCGGATTTTCCATCGTCTCATCGAACAAAAATCTGTCAAACAGCGTCAGTTCCTGCAACGTTTTTCGTTTTTTCATATTTTTCCTCCTTCATTATAAAAAAAATATAATAGCGTGTAAAGACTGATTTTTATGCGAATACGCCGTGAAAAATCAGATGGTGCGCCATGCAGCGCCCAAATCAGGCAGCAGAATGTTCAAGAAAAACTGTCCCGACCGGTACTTCGAAGTATAACACCCAATTCATCGGGAAACAACAGAATATGCGAAAAATAGTACACAAAAAATGAGACCCCCTGTCTGTACAATCTGTACAGACAAAAGGTCTCGTTTTTGCAGCATTTCCGGATGGTGATATTAAAAGCAACACCTCATATTCTCAGTTTCGATCCTGCTTTTTTCTGAGCAATGCTTCCGTATCAATCACTTCTACGGATCTATCCTCTTTCTTTGCCTTCTTTCCTCCAGTTGTTTTCAATATCCTTTCGCTGCTATCTTCCTTTTTGTCCCCGGATATTCCGGCACTCTTTCTATTTTCCCATATCTTCTGTCCTTTCGGAACACTAATTTTCTTTTGCACCTTCTTAACATTCCGCACTTTTTCTCGAGGGATAAGTACGCCGTTTGCCACCAGCGCCAGCCAGTCCAGATGCAGCCTCCGGGCCACAATATCCAACACAAAGCACAGCAGCGCCAGTATAAGCAGAAGCTGGGTGATATCCGTCCGGGACATCGTGCCCTCCAGATCGGTATCAAAGACTTCCGCCGCCTCTGTGATATATCTTCCGCCCACCTGAGAAACAAAAGCGTCCAGTGTGCTGTCCACTTCCGCGTAACGGTACTCCCGGGAATACTGGATCACCGCGGCAGTATTAACATTTTTTACCACCTCGCCGTCCTCACTTTTGCGCAGATTGATGCTGTAGACGCCGGTGCCGTCCACCTCCGTCTCCACCCGATACTGCCCAGGCGAAACTGCCTTTAACGTCACTTCCTGCTGATTCCCATCCTCGTCTGTCAGCACGGCGTCCACTTCCGTGTCCGTTGTAAAATCATCTGTCGTGTATTCAATCGTGATGGATGAGGACCCCTGGCTCACATCCAGCGTATCGCTGCCAAGTTCCGAATCCGAGATAGTCCAGTCTATGATATTTTTCCACAGAGTGGTATAATTCTCCCACTGTGCAAAATTTCCGGTCCACTCATTGGTGCCGTCCGTGGTCCAGGCGACCGTGCGTCCCAGCCCGTACTGCCACACGGCCAGTACCGGATCCTCCCGGTCGGATTCCAGCAGCACCGTAGCTGTGGACTTGGCCGTCGTCGCCACATAGCCCAGCAGCGTCGGACTGCCGTCCGCAAACAGATTCGAAAGTATCTCGTGGGAGTTGACCATTGTCGGCACAAACTCTTCATTGATCAGATAGCTGTCGGTAGAGAGATAGACCTCCTGCGCAAAAATGCGGGGCAGCGCAGTCCCGGCATCCGAATAATAATACCGGCCGCCTCCGGCTGTCGCCAGATTTTTCAGGAGCTTCGTATCCGATCCCGATCCGACCGCCACGGTGGAAAGGTTAATCCCCTCCGCCTCAATCTCATCCAGAAGATCCCCGTATTCCCGGTAACCGTCCTCGCCGTCCGTGAGAAGGATAATGTGTTTGATCGCAGCATCCGATTCCTTCAGTGCAGACACCGCCTCAGCCACCGCCGGATAAATGCTGGTGCCGCCATCCGCTGCAATGCCGGAAATACTGGCAGCGATAGCATCCGTGTCTGCTGCTGTCTGCAGCGGAACCGCCCAGGAATAAGCGTCATTGAAAGCAATAACGCCCACCTCGTCGATTTCCCGCAGAGAATCCAGCGCGCTGATGGCCGCCTGCCGGGCGATTTCCATGCAGGTAATGCTGCCGTTCTCTGTTGACGCTGTAGACATACTGCTCGAATGGTCGATCACCATCACCATGGCAATCTGCGGCACCTCATTTTCCCCCTCCAGGTCCATGGATACCGGCAGCACTGTTTCCAGAGATGTATCGCGGTAATTTCCCAGCGCATAACTGTTCGTCCCGCCGATGGCAATCAATCCGCCGGCATAATCCTGCACATAAGTCTCAATGATATCCAGAAATCCGTCCCGCAGGTCATCCGCATAAACATCCAGCAGAATCACCGTCTGATACTGGTTGAGATCCGATATTTTTACCGGCACGCCGGCGGGTGTCACCACATCATAGGAAAAGCTGCCGGCATCCAGTATCTTTGTAAACTCAGCGCTCTCCTCCGCCTCGCCCTCGACCAGCAGAATCCGCCCGTCCGTCTCCACTGTCGTGTAAGCGCTGTAGGAATTATTGATGGAAATCGTATCATTTTCCGCCTCCACCGTAACCCGGTAGCTTTTCAGACCTTCTTCCACGCCCTCGTCCGAAAACAGCAGTTCATTGTAGCCTTTCTGGAGCACAACATCCTGCTGTCCTTTCAGCGTGCGCCCGGAATAGAGAGACACCGTGGCGTTTCCGCTCTCCGAAGCATAGATTTCCACCTGTACCTGGAACGCTTCCCCCTGGCGAATGGTGTCCGGCAGCGTAACGTCGCTGACATAGACCTCGTCCTCGATGGAGCTGTCATACTGCATTACCTTAAATTCTACTGCTGACGCAGAAACATCCGTATCCCCATAGGCAGACCCACCGTTATTTGAAGAAACAGCAGAGCTACTCTGATCGGAGCTTCCATCACCCGAAAAGGCGGACACAACATTCTGGATCGAGCCCTCATTCTCCGCTCCATCTGTCAGAAGCACCAGCCGACGCGCGCTTTCCTCCGGAAACAAAGCCAGCGCCGTCTGCACCGCCTGCTCCAGATTTGTCGCTGTTCCGTTAATCTCGGCCTGAAAGTCCGTAAACGCTTTTTTCTCGCTGACAAACTGCTCGATCTGCGCATCCGAGCCGAACACCACGATCCCCGCCTGGTTTTTCTCCGGCATCGCGGCGATGGCTTCCTGCACAAATTCCGCCTCCTCCCCCTGCACCCGACTGGTGCTGTCGGAGAGATCCACCAGAAAAATCGTGGTGGTGATATCGCTGTTTTTCCGGATACTGGTTCCGGACAGGGCAAACACAGCCAGCGCGATTACCAGACACCGCAGAGCAACAAGCCCGGCGCGGCGGCTTTTCGAGCGGCTGCGCAGATGCCTCGCAGAAAGGATAATCCATATGACTGCCGGTATCAGCAGGATGAGAACCCGGGGATGGGTAAATTCAATATACATCGCAATATCTCCATTAAGAAGTCTTTACATAAATCAGCCATTCTGCGCACATCAGTAGCAATAACAGAATCAGCACCAGATTCCGCAATTCCGTTGTCCCCACGCCGCCGGTTTCTGCGGCGCCCTCCTGCGCGTCCTCCATAGCCGACGCCGGTTCCACCTCCGACTCCAGAGCGGTCGGAAACTGCACCGCAAAATACTGTGTTTTGCGCGTTTCTCCCTGTTCCTGGGAAACCTGATAAATTCCCAGTTGTGAGACTTCCATGTAAGAACCGGCCGCCTCCGACGCTGCAATCTGTTCCGTGTTCCGATCCGGGCGAATCACTGTCAGATCAGAACCGGTGCTCTGACCGTGAATCAGAATGCTGTCGCCCGCCACATAAGAAGTATCTTCTGTCAAGCCGGTATCCAGCAGATAACCGGCCATCTCCGACACCAGAATGGGAAACTCCGCCTGGAGTCCGAAATCAGTATCGTGCAGGTCAAATCCCAGCACCGCCATCCTGTGGCCGCCGTAAATTCCATAAAATCCGGCCGTCTCCTCCCCGGATTCTCCGGCTTTCAAAAAGGAAGTTCCCCAGGAGGGCGTCTCATAGGTGGCGGATTGCGTGACGCCAAAGGATGCGTCCGCCGAATAATAGGTCATATCTGTAGATGCCACTTCCAGCGTCGTATTTTCCACGTATCCCGACGCCTCAAAGTACACTTCGGATAACCCTGTGTTTTTGTCAGAATTCTCATCTGCAACTGATTCCCCTGCACTCTCCATCTCGTCCTCATCTGTCTCCGATGCCTCAGCACTTTCCGCCCCTGCGTATGCGCTCGTCTCACAATTCACAAACAGATAATTCCCCGTCTCCGGCAGTTCCTCCGGCAGCATTCCGTCAAAAATATAGAGATCATATCCGTCCGCTTCGCTCGTCTCAAAAATGCCTAGATCTGACGTGCGGTAAATCTCCACACCGCTGATATTTCCAAACGCTTTTTCCAGATACAGATTCGACTGTGTCAAAAGCAGCACGCGGCTGGCGCTCTCTTCCTCCAGCACGCACCAGACGGAGTTATCGCCTGCCAAAGCGTCCGTCCCGTTGAGTTCCGCCCGAAGTGCTTTCACCGTCTCATCCGCCTCGGTTTCTTCCAGTTCAAAATACACGGGAGCCGTCTCCCCGGCAGCCGCTTCCATCGCGGAAATACCAAGCAGCGTCTCCTCCCCGTCGGCGTCAATCCCGTACAGGTTGAGATCACCGGTCACATCCGCCTCACCGTGATTTGTCACCTGTGCCAGCACCAGAAGCTGCCCGTCCTTTTCACTGCAGTTTAAGCTGTCCACGGAACAATTCGTCGCATCATTGTAAAAACTTTCCACCACGCAGTCCAGATCTCCCGAGTCAAAGGCAGTATCCGTGAAAAATACCACCTGATATTCTTCCGACTGGCTGATACAGGACTGCACCAGGCTCAGGGAAGAGGAAAGGTCGCCGCCCAGCTCGGTCTGTTCAATATCCCGGATCCGGCTCTTCGCCTCCATTTTATCCTGACTGTTGGATAAAACCAGAGTTGCTGACTGATTTCCGCTGATGACATAGAGTGTGCTCCTGTCCGCCAGGCTGTCCACATATTCACAGGCGGCCTCTTTCGCCGCGTCCAGGCGGGTTGTATTCTCTCCATACAAAGTATCCATGCTGGCGCTGTTATCCAGCACCAGGACAATCATCGTCTGATCGTCTGCACCCGCGCGGATCCAGGGTCGCATCAATGCAAGCACAAACAACAGTACCGCGATAATCTGCAGAACCAGCAGCAGATTTTTGCGCAGCCGCTCCCAGGGCCTGGTCGCTTCCACTGACCGGTATACCTCCTGCCAGAGCATGACAGCGGAGAATTCTTTCTTTTTTATATTCTGCCGCAAAAAATAGAGCAGAATCAGGATCGGCACCAGCGCCAGAAACGCCAGCGGCCACAACACATAGATACCCACGAAACCCTACCCGAACAATCCTTTCTGCCGCAGCGTCTCAAACACAATTTTTTCCAGCGGTTCGTCCGACACCACCTGCAAAAACGTGCAGCCATACCGCTTCGCCAGGCGCATCAGCCTTTCCTGATACCGCTTTAACGCTTCCCGGTACATGCGGATGGACTGGCGGCTCATCGTCACGCGGACGCTTCCCGCCTGCTCCAGATCCACCAGTTCCAATGTTCCCTCTTCGTCAAATTCTATCTCTTCTCTGGCCAGCACCTGAATCAGGCAGACCTCCTGCCGCATGTATGCCAGGAAACGCACAGCCTCCTCCAGTCCATCCTCCTCAAAAAAATCAGAGATCAGAATAGAGATTCCCTTTCCGCCGCTTGAGGAGCGGCGAACCGCCTCATGCAAACCCGTCGTACCGCCAAACTCCACCTGTTCCAGATCGCGCAGCAGCCGCTGAAAGCTCCCGCGGCCCACGATGGGACTGGTACGCCCCAGCCTGCCGTCCCGGAATGTCAAAACCTCCACCCGGTCAAGCTGCTGCAGGACAATCCAGGCAAAGACAGCCGCAAGTCGCAGACCCATCACGGATTTTTTCTCTTCCCCAAACAACATGGATGCGCTGGAATCCAGGAAAATATGATATTTTGCCTCTTTTTCCTCCATAAACTGCTTCACATACAACTTATCCAGCCGACCGTACACATTCCAGTCAATCCGCCGGATATCGTCTCCCGGAAGATACTCGCGGAAATCCGAAAATTCCACCGAGGAACCTCTGGCCGAGGATTTCCGCGCACCGCTCTGCCCCTGGTCGAGACGAATGTGCGCCGCCAGTTTTAACTGATTTATTTTTGCAAAAAACCCCGCGTCAAAAATCTCACTCATTTTTTTCTTGCTTTCTCACAAGCGTCAAAAATCACACTCATTCTTTCTTTGCTTTTTCGATAAAACACTTTTCTTATCTACGGTTGTTTGTACAGTATCAATGCACGTTCCCCGTACCGGATTTCTTTTTGCTTCCTTACAGTATCCGCAAGAGCGGACACAAGAATTAAAATGTCAACTGATATCTTTTGTCATCGTCCCATCTTCTGCTTTGCCGCCGCCAGAATCTCATCTACCACGTTGTCCGTGCTGACCCCATCCGCTATCGCCTCAAAATTTGTGATCAGCCTGTGCCGCAACGCCGGATGCGCCACGTAATCGATGTCCTCAAAAGCAACGTTGTACCGACCCTCCATAACCGCACGCGCCCGGGCCGTCTTTATCATCGCCTGAGCCGCCCGCGGGCTGGCGCCCACTGTCACATATTTTTTTACTGTCTCCGTCGCGCTTTCCGCCTCGGGGTGCGTGCCCACCACGACAGACATGGCATAATCCATAACCGCATCCGAGATCGGAATCTGACAGATCATCTCCCTCATCCGCAGCACATCCTCCCCGGAAAGCACTTGTGTTAGCTGCGGGCGGTCGGTTCCCACTGTAATGGAAACGATTTGTTTTAACTCGTCTTTTGTAGGGAAATCCACCTGCAGCTTAAATAAAAACCGGTCCAGCTGCGCCTCGGGCAGAGGGTAAGTTCCCTCATTTTCAATGGGGTTCTGTGTCGCCATTACCAGAAACGGGGAGGGCAGGTCATAGGTTGTCCGCCCGGAAGTCACCGTTTTTTCCTGCATCGCCTCGAGAAGCGCCGCCTGGGTCTTCGGCGTGGCGCGGTTGATCTCATCCGCCAGCACCAGCTGGGCGAACACCGGCCCCGGTTCAAACTGAAATACATTGCGGCCTTCCTCTTTGAGAATCAGGCTCGTACCTGTCACGTCCGCCGGCATCAGATCCGGCGTAAACTGTATTCTGGAAAAACTCATCTGAAATACCCGGGATACCGCTTTGACCAGCTCCGTCTTTCCCAGCCCCGGCAGCCCCTCAAACAGCACATTCCCGTCCGCCAGAATTGCCAGGATCAGCTGGCGGATGACATCCCGCTGGCCGATGATTGCCTTGCCGATCTCCGCCTCGCAGTCACGAATCTTCTGAATCATATCTTTAAATTCTGTTTCACTAAATTCACCCATCGCTTTTTACTCCCTTATTTAATCTCCGTTCAGCTCACTGAAATAAGACCGAATCAGATCCTGCAAGCCTCCCGGATAATTTGCCCCCCTAAATCTTAGATAACGCCTGCTCCGTGTAAGAGCCGATGACCTGGTCGTAAGCGACTTCATTTCCGGACCATGCCAGAGAATTACCGCTCGTAGAGTAAGTCGTGCCCTCTCCGGCCTCGCCGGTCAGATTTTCATCATCTCCCACTGCATCATCGGGCACTGTTACCGTCTCACCGCTGTAGGAGGCAGTTTCCTCCGTACCGTTTTTGCTCCCGTAATTCCAGCCGTTTCCCGAGCCGTTCCCAGAACCGCTGCCGGAGCCATTTCCACTGCCGGAGCCGTTTCCTTCTCCATCATTGTCTCCGAAACCGCTCTCGTTTCCGTCCGATCCGTTTCCATCGGAACCCTCAACGGCCGTTCCATCGCTGTTCTGAGCAATAGATGCTCCATCGGTGTCAATCTGCGCAAGCTGTGTCTGCACCTGCGCCTTGACAGAGCCGGCCGCAGCGAGGGCGGATGTGATCTGACTCGAGGAAAGCTGTCCGCCGGCCGCCGAGGAGGCTGCCTCCGACAGCTGCTGCAGGAGATCACTGTTCTCTGTCAGGAACTGCTGTGATAAATCCCCACTCTCCGCAAGCGCTTCCAGTGTTTCCGCCAGCTCATCCAGATCTTCCTCAGAGAGAGCATCCGGATCTTCCTCCAGCTGCTCCAGCAGCTCCTCCGCTGTCTCAGCCAGCTGTTCCGTCTCCTCCAGCTTCTCCTTTTCCGCTTCCAGTTCCTCTTCCGTCAGCTGATCGGACGACGCATCCGCCGCCTCGGATTCATCTGAGTTTTCCGTCTCCGCATCCGCTGTCAGCGTGTCGGAGGATCCGTCCTCCCCGCCGCCCAGCGCCTGGGCCAGCTGATTCACAGACTCCCGCACCGACTGGTTTTCTGCGTCCTCCGCCATCTCTGCGATCTTATACTCCGCCCGCTCCAGAGCTTTTTCCAGCTCCTCGGCGGTTTTTACCTCGCCGAGCTCCTGCTGCAGTTGTTCCAGAAGCTCCTGATACTTCTCATTTTCTTCCTCAGAAAGTTCCCCGGTCTCGGTCTTTTCTTCCAGTTCCTCCGCTGTTTCTTCTATTTTTCCGGATTCTTCCTTTGCCTGCTGCGCAATCAGATACTGCGCTTTTGCCTCCTCTTTTGCCGGGGACGGCGCTGCCGCGCAGATGACAAGCGCAGCCAGGAAACCGGCCAGAATCACGCAGTTTTTCCGGGAAAGTGCGACCGGCAGCTGCCTGCGCATCTTCACCTCTGACAGATGCTCCCAGGCATCCTCCTTCTGCATCTGTGCAAAAAATCCATCGTCATCCAGAAGTTCCAGAGCCGTCACCGTCCGCTCCCTAAAACCGGTCCGGTCCAGTTCCAGGGCCGCTCTTTTTTGATCGGGACGCGTTGCCAGAGACCAGATCACAGCGGCAGCCAGGGAAAGTCCCACCGCCCCCGCAGCCCAGAAATGCACACAATACCAGGGCAGGAAATAAGTGGCAAGTTCCATGCAAGCCCCGGCTGCCAGGCCAAAAGGCAGGCAGAGGAAAAGCTTATTCACCAGGTGACGCCAGCAATCCCAGCGGTGAAGTTTTCTGATAAATTTCAGAATCTTTCTGTTCAAATTCATGCCCGGCCCCGTCTCTTTTTCTTTGTCGGCTGGAAGAATTTATCCTTCTTCCTCGCCGTATTCAGTTTCCGCGACGCCAGCACGAGAAACAGCAGACCCAGCGCCACAGTCACCGCAAAACTGACCAGGCTCCAGTGGGGCGCAATGCGGATCATCCCCTGCGCCACTGTCCCCAGAGTGCCGCCATTTAAAATCTGGTACATCAGACCCCCTCCGGTATAAGTGCTCCGCATCGCGTCTGCAAATCCCACCGCAGGATTCAGGAAAAGTACCGCCGGCATCCAGCCCATGGAAACCGTAGTAGTGCTGCTTAAGGTTCCGGCCGTGACCGCCTTATTCCACTGCAGATATCTCCATCCGTACACGCCGATCACCGCGAGCAGCGTCCCGCCGAAAAATACAAATTCCCACAAAAGCGACACAATGATGGAAAGGATTGTCTTCTTAAACTGCGCCGCGCACCAGATGCTGACTGCCCCGCAGAAAAATGCGGTCGCCAGAACCATGACAAGGAACACCAGCAGATACCGCCACTGAATTCCCCCATAGAGGAAAGCCAGCGCCATCGCCGGCAGGCTGACAAAAATGTACAGCAGCACATTGCACATGGAGGACAGCAGCTTCCCGAGTATCACAGAAAAAGAGGATACCGGCGCTGTCAGAAGCAGGTCCAGCGTCTGGCGCTCCCGCTCTCCTGCGATACTCCCCGCCGTCAGCACAGGGATGATCAGAAGAATCAGTCCCATCTGCAAAAAAGCCAGAATCAGAAAAATCCCGGTCAGGTCAGACAAATCAGCCGTTCCTGTGGTATTCACCGAAGAAAATACTATCAGCAGGGCAATCCCCGCCATGCACAGCCCGTAACACATCAGAGCAATAGGAAATCGGATCGTCCTCGATCCCAGCACCAGTTCCTTTTTCAAAACCGGATTCACTTTCATCACTGCTCACCTCCCGCCTGCGTATCGTCCGTAATCTCCAGAAACAGCGATTCCAGATTTCCTTTTTCCTTGTAAAAACTCTCCACCGGAATCTCCATGGCAATCAGCCGTTTTAACAGCTGCACACTTTTTTCATCATCCCCGACGTAATCCGCCACCACATAGTCCTCACGGACGGAGACCCGCTTTACATCCGGATCCTCACGCAGCAGATTTACCGCCTCCTCCTGCCGGTCCAGCACCCTCACATGAAGCGGCCGGGCGTGCATCGCCCTCATTTGAATATCGTCCACCGTCCCGTACATCAGCAACTTCCCGTGCTGCATGATTCCGATCGTATCGCACATATCCGCCAGCTCCGGGAGAATATGGGAGCTGACCACCACGGTCTTCCCCATGCCGCCCAGATTTCGCAATATCTCTTTCATCTCAAACCGCGCCCTGGGATCCAGCCCCGACGCCGGTTCATCCAGCATCAGCAAGCCGGGATTGTGCACCAGGCTCCGGGCCAGGCAGAGGCGCTGCTTCATGCCGCGGGAGAGATGGTCCACATAGGCATCCGCCTTGTCCGAAAGGTTGACCAGATCCAGCAGCCCAAGAGAGGTATCCCTGGCCTGTTTTCCGACAATTCCGTAAAGAGAAGCATAAAATTCCATATACTCCAATGCCTTCAGATTATCATAAACGCCAAAGAAATCCGGCATGTAACCGATTTTTCGTTTGACATCTCCATTCCCTTTCAGCGCTTCCTCTCCGTCGATCAGCACCTCCCCGGAGGTGGCCGACAGCAGCCCTACCGCGATTTTCATCGTTGTCGTCTTGCCGGCTCCATTGTGACCGACAAAACCGAAGACCTCCCCGTGACTGATGTGAAGATTTAAATCATCCACGGCGCGAAAATTCCCGAAATTTTTACACAGATGTCTGATCTCAAGCATTACTTTCCACCTCCGATCACTATGATTGTCGGATTGTAATCAAAAACACCTTCCATAATCTGATTTCGCATTACTCTTCACCTCCGATCACCGTGATGCCGGGAGCCACATCATAGCTGGCCGATCCCGAGGAAAATGCGGTCGACACAAATTTCATCCTGACCACCCCGTCGTCTATATAAGGACAGCCGTCATCAAACCGCACCATATTATCATCCGCAAACAGCTCGTCGTATTCGCCTGTCTCCACGTTATATCCGTATATTGTCACAGTATCTGTCGACCCCCACTCGCTGGAATCCGAGCAGATCATGGCGTAAACCTCACTCATTTTTGCCGGAGAGAGGTCAAACGAAACCTCCACCTCATCCGTATACATCCATCCGTCCGTATCCCAGTTTTCCGCCATATTGTCCGAATAATCATAGAGTGAAAGGCTCTCCGCGTCCGGATAGTCCTCATACGGCGCGTTGTCGCACCGCACCAGCATGGCGGAATTGCTCTCCGGGACTTTCTCATCCGCAATGTAATCCGCGTCCCACTCCGGAATCCAGGCAAAAGTGCATACGTCATTTCCATCCATCTGATACCAGTGCTGATTCATAAAAAGCCCCAGGACATTTGCCAGTTCTTCCCACTGTTCTTCTGCCACGCCGCTTTTTTTGTAAAATTCATTTCCGGAAGACCCGGAAGAACTGCCGTAAGCATAAATCATATCCTCGATATAGGTGCTGACAACCAGATTATCCTCCTCCGTGAAAGAAACGCTCTCTCCGGCAGCCAGTTTTCCGATCATCACCACATTGCTTTCCGTAAAAACTGACACACCGTACATATCGCAGGCGGTGTTGTTTGCCACGGTACCGGAAATACCGGTGATACTCCGCGTCACTTCAGACCACAGCCCTTCCGCCGTCAGACCGGAGGAGGTCTCTGCTTTCAGATAAGTAGATTCAAAGGTACTGTCATTTGTCATGCTGACCCGGCAGCCATCCGCCGTCTCCTTAAGCGCCACCCTGTAATCCAGAGTATCCGATGCGGCGCTGGACGTACCGAGCAGTGTTCCGAAAATAGAATAATCATAATCCGTATAGGTCGTCATCGGATTTACCGCATAAAGGTCCTCATCCAGTGTCACCTCTGCGCCGGAAGCTCCCGGAACCAGAATTCCCAGGTAGGCCGTCTCAGACAGAACATCCGTCTGTGCATCATAGGAGATATCTGTGATGGAAGCGGACTGCGCCGCCGTCAGACGCAGGTCACGGCTAAAGAGGAACACCACGCCGGTCACCGCTACGGACAGCACCGGCACGAGAATCCACATCCACCCCCGCCGGTCAGCCTTTTTTAAAATCAGATATAAAACAGGGCCGGCTCCCAGCACAAATGCCAGAAGCAGGATTGCCAGAAGCAGGATATTCGGGCTTTTGATATCATGCATTTCATCCAGAATGGAGGACAGTGTCCATGCATTGACAGAATCCCCGTAATTGAGGCTGTAAATGCGCTGCGCACTGTAGCCGTCCGCAGCTTCCTGCAAAAGCAGCGCCGCCATCTCGTTTTTCGCATTCCACCCCGTCACCGGCTCCATGCCGAGATTGAACGCCGTCAATACCACCTGCCCCAGTCCGGTTTCCCGGCTGAGGACAAGGCCCTCTTCCGTAAAAACGCCGGAGAGATTGTGAACGGTTTCCGCGGAAGAGTCGGTATTTCCTGCTTTCTCATCGCTGTCGTCTGCCGTTGATTCATTCGATGCATCGCTGTCATCCCCAGCAGAATCACCTGTTGCATCGCTGTCATCTGCCGAAAACGCGAGAATCCCGTCCTCCTCCGTAAAAGAAAGAGAATCCGACCCGCCGACCAGCTGCATCGACCCCGAAGCAAAACCGTCCGCAGAGACCGTAATAAAATCACTTTCAAATCCCGATAACGTCTGGCGGTAATCAGAGCCTGTTCCCAGAATCAGAATACCTCCCTCGCGAACCCACTCTTCAATCGCCGTGATCTGCGCTTCACTCAATTTTGACGTATCATAACTATTAATGATCAGATAACTTAAGACATCCAGGCCCGACGACTGTTCCGGAATCAGATCTTCGGAAAGCTCCACTACCTGGGAGGAACCGCTGTAATCGTTGATTTCCAGATTTCTCCCGTCAAAATAATTCAGAGCCGTAAAATCATCGCTCAAAATACCGACCAATGCTTTCTCGCTGGTGGCAGTCTGAAGCGCAACCGTCTGCTCCTGCAAAACATTTCCCTGTGTATCTTCAATCTGGAGTACCAGAGAAGCGGACGAACTGAGATTGTCAACAGCCAGGGATACTGTCTTCCCCGTGTCTGCACTCAGCATAATATCCTGCTCATAGGCCACCGCGCCGGATTCATAAGAAACTCCCGGCACAATCACACGCAGCACGCCCTCGAAATCCTCCCCCGCGGATTCCAGATCGACAGACAGGGGCAGCGCCGCGCCGCTTTTATAATATCCGCTCAGCCCCGCCGTAACCTCTATGGTAAACTGCTGATCTGCGGGCGTTTCATCCGCCGCACCGTCTTCATCTTCATTCTCCTCATCGGCTGACGTATCCTCTTCCGCAGAAGTATCATCATTTCCCGAAGCAGTGCCAGCCGTTGCCGACGATGCCGGGACTGCCACGGTCACGGATGCCGTTGTTGCGGACGAGCCGCAGGCCGACAACGAAAAAAGCGCCG
This sequence comes from Clostridiales bacterium, assembly GCA_021203005.1. Lineage (GTDB taxonomy): Bacteria > Bacillota > Clostridia > Lachnospirales > Lachnospiraceae > Eubacterium_I. The sequence continues at coordinate 23,844 of JAJQCB010000006.1, forward strand.
CGAGCAATATAAAAATCAATATCGTGTTGCGAAAGTTTTTCATAAATCCAGCTCCCCTCTATGATAACTGCCGCCCATGCCTGCACGGCACCAGTCGTCCAGTTCATTTTCCACTACCAGTATAACCTATCCTGCCCGCGAGAAAAATAGAGAAATTGTTAAGAATTTCTTACTTAATTACCAGGTCATCGGCATATGACACCACACAACTTTTTCACTGATTCTCTGATTATCGGGTCATCACGAGATGGTCTTACACAACTTTTTCACCGATTCTCTGATTATCGGGTCATCTACAGTTGATTTTACATGATTTTTTTATATTTACTGGAATAGTCAGGTCTACCACTATGAACCCAGAATATAGATAACGTCTCTGGTCCGGGACAAAGCTAACTTATCAAGCGCCAGATTCATTCTTTCCATGTCATCATTAGAAAAATTTTAGATTTGAGACATAGTAATTTTAAATATTTGTGCTATCATGTTTAAATTACAAGCAGAACAATATTCCAAAAAAAATCAGTAATATAGAAGTAACCGGACATCATGCCTGCGATTACAGAAAGAAAGGAATACACTCATGGGAAAAATCATCGGAATTGATCTGGGGACCACCAACAGCTGCGTCGCCGTCATGGAGGGCGGCAAGCCTGTAGTCATCACAAACGCGGAGGGCAGCCGCACCACCCCGTCCATCGTGGCATTTACCAAAAACGGGGAACGCCTCATCGGGGACACGGCCAAGCGCCAGGCAGTCACCAACCCGGACCGCACGATTTCTTCTATTAAAAGAGAGATGGGAAAAAACTATACCGTCTCCATCGACCGCAAAAAATATACGCCGCAGGAGATTTCCGCGATGCTTCTCCAGAAGCTGAAAAAAGACGCCGAGGACTACCTGGGCGCACCGGTAACAGAGGCAGTGATCACCGTTCCGGCGTATTTTGACGATGCGCAGCGGAAAGCCACCAAGGATGCCGGGCGCATCGCCGGCCTCAAAGTAGACCGTATTATCAATGAACCCACAGCCGCAGCGCTGGCCTACGGCCTGGACAACGCGCAGCCCCAGAAGATTCTGGTCTATGACCTGGGCGGCGGCACGTTTGATGTCTCTGTGATTGAAATCAGCGAGGGCATGATCGAGGTTCTCGCCACCGCCGGCAACAACCGGCTGGGCGGGGATGATTATGACAAGCGCGTGACGGACTATCTCGTCCGTGAATTCCAGAAACAGGAGGGAATCCGCCTGGACAAAGATCCGGTCGCCATGAAGCGTGTGGTCGAGGAAGCGGAAAAAGCAAAAATCGCCCTCTCTTCCACCACGGAGGTTGAGATCAATCTGCCCTATATTTCCGTGGGGCGTTCCGGCCCGGTACACATGGATCTCCGCCTAACCCGTGCAAAATTTGAGGAACTGACCCATGACCTGACCGAGAGCACGGCGGGTCCGGTGCAATCTGCGCTGTCCGACGCGGGCATCAGCGCCTCCCAGCTCGGAAAGGTACTGCTCGTGGGCGGCTCCACCCGGATTCCCGCCGTACAGGCAAAAGTACGCCAGCTGCTCGGGCAGGAGCCCAGCCACAACCTGAATCCGGACGAGTGCGTCGCCCTCGGCGCGGCAATCCAGGGCGGCAAGCTGACCGGAGACAGCAATTTAAATGAGATCCTGCTCATGGATGTCACACCTCTGACCCTCTCCATTGAGACAGTTGGCGGCGTCTCCACGCCCCTGATTCAGCGCAACACCACAATCCCGACCCGGTACAGCCAGGTCTTCACCACTGCGCAGAACTACCAGACATCCGTGATCATCAAGGTGCTCCAGGGCGAACGGCAGTTTGCCAGAGACAACAAACTCCTGGGCAAATTCACCCTCAAGGGAATCCGCCGCGCCATGGCAGGCGTGCCGCAGATTGAAGTAACCTTTGACATTGACGCCAACGGCATCGTCCATGTATCGGCAAAGGATCTGGGAACCGGCAAAGAACAGAGCATCACCATCACCACCGGCACCAGCATGTCGGACGACGAGGTGGAACGCGCCATGGCGGACGCTGCCGAGTATGCTGCTTCGGACAATGAGCGCAAAGAACATTTCGACCTGTACAGCGACGCGCAACAGCTGATCCGCAAAGTGGAAAACGCACTGACAAAGACGAAAAAGCAGCTGGACAAGTCGACAAAATCAACCATCCGCTCTGATATAGCAAATCTGCAGAAAACCATGCGACGCGTCAAAGCGGACAGCATGACGCCGGAACAGGCATCGGAAATCCGGACTGCCATGTCCCAGCTGGAGGGTTCCGCGGAATACGCGTTCCGTCTGATGGAGGACGGCGAGTAGAGCGAGGACAGCAAAACTGTCAAATTCCAAACACGCCCCGGTTAATCTCAAGGGCCGTCGGATTCTATGATTCGACGGCCCTTTTCAATCGGAAAAATGACTTTTTGGGTGTGATGCAAATGCTGCTTAATTTCTTCCGAATTCCGCTAAAACCAGCCCTTCATTCCGCTCCAGCGTCATCCCCACACTCCAGGAGTTGACGAACAACAGCAGCGGATTACCTTTCAGATCGCGGATTTTCTTCATATCCGAGGTTCCGCTGATGCGGTCGAGGTCGATTTCCTTATTCTCAATCCAGCGGATGTGCTCGTAGGGCAGATTCTCCATGCGAATCTCCACGTTATACTCATTTTCCAGGCGAAACTTCAGCACATCAAACTGCAGGACGCCGACAACGCCGACGATAATTTCCTCCATACCGGTCTTGTACTCCTGGAAAATCTGGATAGCTCCCTCCTGCGCGATCTGAGTGATACCCTTGACAAACTGTTTCCGCTTCATCGTATCCATCTGGGTCACACGCGCGAAATGCTCCGGCGCAAAGGTCGGAATTCCCTCAAAGGCAAACCTGTCTTTCGCCGTGGTCAGTGTGTCCCCGATGGAGAAAATTCCCGGGTCGAAGACGCCGATGATGTCGCCGGCGTACGCCTCCTCGATTATTTTTCTCTCCTGCGCCATCAGCTGCTGCGGCTGGGAAAGGCGGAGCTTTTTATTCCCCTGGATATGGAAAACCTCCATGCCCGCGTCAAATTTTCCGGAGCAGATCCGCATGAACGCAACCCTGTCCCGGTGATTCTTATTCATATTTGCCTGAATTTTAAAGACGAAAGCGCTGAAATCCTCCGAAAACGGACTGATCTCGCCCTGGTCCGACATTCTCGGCAGCGGGGAGGTCGTCATCTGCAAAAAGTGCTGCAGAAAGGTTTCCACACCGAAATTCGTCAGCGCTGAACCGAAAAACATGGGAGAAAGCTCTCCCTTTGATACCAGATCCTGGTCAAACTCCGCGCTGGCGCCGTCCAGCAGTTCGATATCGTCCAGCAGCTGCTGTCTGGCCTCCTCGCCGATCTCAGCGATCAGCTCCGGCGAGTCCAGGTCATACTCCCGCTCTTCGCCCTCTTTCGTCCCTTTCAGGGTATCGGAAAATGTCATGACTTTCCGGGTATTCCGGTCATAAACGCCTTTAAAACCTTTCCCTGATCCGATCGGCCAGTTGACCGGGCAAACGGCAATGCCCAGCTCTTTCTCAATCTCATCCGCCAGATCAAAAGGGTCGTTGGCATCCCGGTCCATCTTGTTGATAAAAGTAAAAATCGGAATGTGCCGCATGACGCAGACCTTAAACAGCTTCCGCGTCTGCGCCTCCACGCCCTTGGAACCGTCGATCACCATCACCGCAGAATCCGCCGCCATCAGCGTCCGGTAGGTGTCCTCTGAGAAATCCTGATGTCCCGGCGTGTCCAGAATGTTGATGCAATATCCGCCGTACTCAAACTGCAGCACAGAGGAAGTCACCGAAATACCTCTCTGCTTCTCGATCTCCATCCAGTCGGAAACCGCATGACGCGCCGTCGCCTTGCCTTTTACGGAACCGGCCAGGTTAATCTGGCCGCCGTAGAGCAGAAACTTCTCCGTCAAAGTCGTCTTTCCTGCATCCGGGTGGGAAATAATCGCAAACGTCCTTCTTTTCTCTATCTCTTTTCGTAACTCTGTCAAAATATGACCTCCTGATATTTAAAATAACGGCTCCCCCGCAATCCGCGACGGCACACCGAAATACCGCAGCACGGTCGCCCCGATATCCGCGAACGTCGGCCGCGTGCCAAAGTTTTTCCCGGCCGGAACCGGTTTCCCATACAGCAGAAACGGCGTATACTCCCTGCTATGGTCTGTGGAGGGCGTCCCCGGGTCGCATCCGTGATCTGCGGTGATCATAAGGATATCCTCGTCCCGCATTTTTTCAAATATCTCCGGCAGGCGCTCGTCAAAGTAAGTCAGAGCCTTCGCATAGCCGTCCGCATCATTGCGATGACCATATAGCATGTCAAAATCGACCAGATTGACAAAACAGAGTCCTTCAAAATCCCTGTCCATGTATTCCAGTGTCCGTTCAATTCCTTTCGCATTGCCGGAGGTGCGCACAAACTCCGTAATTCCCTTTCCGGCAAAAATATCGTTGATCTTCCCGACGCCGATCACATCCAATCCCTGTTCCTTTAGCTGATCCAGCATCGTGTCTTTCGGAGGAAGCAACGAAAAGTCGTGACGGCGGCTGGTCCGCGTAAAACTGCCCGGCTCGCCGACAAACGGACGGGCGATCACACGGCCCACGCCATACTCTCCCACCAGCATCTCCCGCGCCATCTCGCAATACTGATACAGCTGCTCCACCGGGATTATATCCTCATGCGCCGCGATCTGGAATACCGAGTCCGCGGAGGTATAGACGATAAGGTCTCCGGTCGCCAAATGCTCCCGGCCATAATCCTCAATCACCTTTGTCCCGGAGTAGGGAAGATTGCAGAGCGCATGTCTCCCGGTAAGCTTCTCAAACTTTTCGATCACTTCCGGCGGAAAACCATGCGGGAACACCGGCATCGGCTTTTCCGAAACCAGTCCTGCAATCTCCCAATGACCCGTAGTCGTATCCTTTCCGGCAGAACGCTCCGTCATGCGGGCAAACGAGCCGATGAGCGGTCCAAGTCCTCCATGTAATTCTGACATCTCAGCATGATTGTAATGATTCGTCCCCGTTTCCGCAGCGTTCCTCCGTCCGACAGCTTCCCCGGATGCAGATAAATTTTCCCGGTTCAATCCATCTGTTGTATCGCTCAGTTTCCGGCTCCAGGGCTCCCCTGCGACGCCGTCCAGATGAAACAGACCCAGCCGCGCCATATGCGGCACAGCAAAGTACGGATTCTGCGCCACAGTCCGCAGTGTATTGCTCCCTCCATCGCCATACTCCGCCGCGTCCGGCATCTCACCGACGCCGAAGCTATCCAGAACAATCAAAAATACTCTCTTCATATCTACTCCGTCTCTGCGCTGGTCTCCTCCATATACTCCTCATACAACTGCATATTGCTTCTGGTCTGCCTCACACAGATAAAAACCAGAAGAACCAGCAACAAAATAATCCCAATCAGGCTAAGTACATTTCTCGTCTTGTTCGGTTTTCGATCCATACTATCCCTCTTTTCTGTTCTGTTTAACGAAAGCTTTTTACCCAGTTTACCAGAGAATCATGCCAGATATTCTCATCCACGGTCCGCCGCATCTCGTCCGTCACCGGCCCGTTTTTCGCCATTTTTTCCAGGACAGCTGCCTGGAGCTCCTCCACCGACATTTCCTCGTAGGATTTGTTTGCCGGGACCGTAACTTTCCGGCGTTTATCGGCGGCATCTTCGTTTTCCTTTTCTTTCTTCACGATGCCCTGTGATGCTGCTTCCGCCGCTGCGGTCTCCTGCACTTTCCTCTCTGCCGTGGCTTCCTGCGCTTTCCTCTCTGCTGCGGCTACCTGTGTATCTCTCTTAGCTGCGGTCTCCTGGACTCTTTTGCCTGCAGCCGCCGGCTCCTGATCCGTTAATGTTTTTTTCTCTTGTTTATTCAACTCCAACTCTCCCG
>JAJQCB010000067.1 GCA_021203005.1 Clostridiales bacterium
ACCGTACGTTCGGTGCTGTGAGAGGACGGCGGCTAATCACCGCCTCCTACTCGATATTCGCACTATATCATTTCATTTTCTTCAATCTCCAGTATATGTTCCGGAGTTTCCATGAGAATATCCGCAATTTCTTTTGTAGATAACCCTCTTGTCCGGTGATAGCGGATTAAATCCTTAAGTTTTGATACGCGTCCTTCTTCTCGTCCTTCTTCTCGAATCTGCTGCATATGTTTTTCTTCATCATACTCGAAAATACCCACCCGGATCACCTCATCTTAATCTCGTCCAGAATACGCCCTGCCACTTCTTGCTTACTCATTAATGGCAGCTCTTTCTCCGAATCCGGCGTTATGAGCGTGACAACGTTTGTGTCCGTCCCGAATCCGGCACCCGCCACTTTCAGATTGTTCGCGACAATCATATCCAGATTTTTCTTTGCCAGTTTTGAACGGGAATTCTCCAGCATATTCTGTGTTTCCATGGAAAATCCGCAGAGGAACTGTCCCGTCCGCTTCCGCTCTCCCAGGGTTTTTAAAATATCTGTTGTGCGGGTCAGCGGGATGCTGAGGGAACCGTCCGCTTTTTTTATTTTCTCATCACTGACCGTGGACGGGCGATAATCCGCCACCGCCGCTGTCATGATAATGACGTCACTCTCCTGCTGGCGGGATACCACAGCTTCATACATATCCTGTGCTGATACAACCGGGCATACGTCGACAAACATCGGCGGCTCCAGAGCGCATGGTCCGGTGATGAGAGTCACCTCGGCGCCGCGGAGCATGGCCTCCTGCGCAATGGCGTATCCCATTTTCCCGGTGGAATGGTTGGTGATATAACGAACCGGGTCGATGGCTTCCTGCGTCGGCCCCGCCGTGACCAGTATCTTTTTCCCGGCAAGATCTTTTTCTCTCGCAGCGGTCCGCAGAATATACTGAAGTAAAACTTCCGGCTCCGGCATTTTTCCTTTCCCGACATCGCGGCAGGCAAGCATGCCGCTGGCAGGTTCAATGATTTCCTTTCCATAGGAACGCAGCTTCTCCAGGTTGTCCTGAAGCACCGGGTTCTCATACATGTTGGTGTTCATGGCCGGCGCGATGAGCATGGGTGCTTTGCACGCCATGGCAGTTGTGGTCAGCATATCATCCGCGATCCCGTTAGCCAGCTTTCCGATCACGTTGGCGGAAGCCGGCGCGATCATCATCAGATCTGCCTGCGCCGCAAGATTCACATGCGCGACATGAAACTGGAAATTGCGGTCAAAGGTATCCACCAGGCATTTGTGATTTGTCAAAGTCTCAAAAGCGGTGGGATGAATAAAATTCGTCGCGTTTTTTGTCATGATCACATGAACGTCCGCGTGCTGTTTGATCAGCATACTGGCCAGACTGGCAATTTTATAAGCAGCGATGCTGCCGGTCACGCCGAGGACGATGGTTTTTCCCTGAAGCATGGTCATTTCTCCTATGTCAATTATTGCAGTAAATTTTCTTATTTATAAACGCACGTCTGATTCCTGTTCTCCGGAATAGCCGCAGCAACATCAGTAATCTCTGTGCTGCCGGATCATATAATCAAAGCGAAAGAATATGATCAGATAAAATCACTATCTGTCCAGCCTTGCCACATCAAATAGCTGCCCCTGCATTTCATATCTTGTCACACGGCTGATCCGGTTGATTTCGTCCACAAAAACAACAGATGGTTTATGGGTTTTTGCCTCCTCCGGCGTCATATCAGCGTAGGACATAATGATGATTTTGTCCTTCACGGAACAGCATCGCGCCGCCGCCCCGTTTAAGCAGATCACACCGCTGCCGCGCTCCCCGGCAATCGTGTAGGTCTCAAAACGGCTGCCGTTGTTGATATCCACGATCTGGACTTTCTCATATTCCAGAATCCCGGCTGCTTCCATCAGAGCTTCATCGATGGTGATGCTGCCGACATAGTCCAGCGCCGCCTGGGTTACGGTGGCGCGGTGGATTTTTCCTTTTAACATGGTGATATTCATAATTGGTCCTCGTTTTACCCCTGTATCATAAAATTATCAATCAGTCTCGTCTTCCCGATATAAACCGCCATTGCCACCAGCAGCGGCGCTTTCACTTCCGTGACCTGCTGCATGGTCAGCCCGTCAACCGCTTTTACATAATCGATCCGGGCCATCGGCTCTGTCTCAATGTTGGCTTTCATGGCTTCGACTAATTTTACCGCATCTGTCTCACCCTCCGCAACCATTTTCTGACCGAGAGCGATGGTTTTACTCAAAATCAGCGCTGCCTTGCGCTCTTCAGCGGACAGATAGGTGTTGCGGGAGCTTTTCGCCAGGCCGTCCTCCTCACGGATGATCGGGCAGCCGATGATTTCCAGATCCATATTCAGATCTTCCACCATATGCTTTACGATGGCAAGCTGCTGGGCGTCTTTCTGTCCGAAGTAAGCCCGGTCCGGCTGCACAATGTTGAAGAGCTTCGTCAGAACCGTGCAGACGCCGCGGAAGTGAACCGGACGGCTCAATCCGCAGAGTTCTTCCGTCAAAACGGACATATCTACATAGGAACAGAAGCTGTCTGTGTACATTTCTTCCGGCTCCGGATTAAAAATCAGGTCTGCGCCCAGGCTCTCGCAATATGCGCTGTCTTTCGCCAGGTCTCTGGGATAACTGGCCAGATCCTCGGTAGGACCGAACTGCATCGGATTGACAAAAATGCTCACAACTACTTTATCGTTTTCCTCGCGCGCCCGCTGAATCAGACTGCCGTGACCCTCATGGAGATAACCCATGGTCGGGACAAAACCGACGGTTAAGCCCTCCTTTTTCCAGCCTTTGACAGTATCTTTTACTTCCTTAATTGTTTTTACAACCTGCATAATTTCATAAACTCCTCACTGCTAATTTTATATATCTTTCACTCTGCTGCACGGCTCATTGCCTGCGCTCAAGTTTCTCAATTACCTCATCCGCAATCTTGTAGGTATGTTCCGCCGCCGGGAATGTCCCCTCCTTGACTTCCTTCTTGTAATCCTCGAACGCTTTCGTCATCACCTCGCCCACATTGGCAAAATGCTTGACGAATTTCGGCACATAGTCGGTGAACATTCCAAGCATATCCTGATATACCAGCACCTGTCCGTCGCAGTCCGCGCCGGCGCCGATGCCGATTGTCGGGATCGAGACGGATTTTGTGATGATCGCCGCGAGCTTTGCCGGAATTCCTTCCAGGACAACCATCGATGCTCCCGCCGCCTCCACTTTTTTCGCGTCCTCGATCAGTGCGCGGGCTGCCTCCTCGCTCTTGCCCTGTACCTTAAATCCGCCGAACGCGTTGATGGACTGCGGCGTCAGACCGATGTGAGCGCACACCGGGATATCCGCTTTGACAATCGCCTCGATGCGGTCGCAGACTTTCGCGCCGCCCTCCAGCTTCACCACGTTGGCATGGCCTTCCTTGATCAGACGTCCCGCATTTACCACCGCGTCATAGATGGACGGCTGGTAAGACATAAACGGCATGTCCGCGATGATCAACGCATTTTTTGCTCCTCTGGAAACCGCCGCTGTGTGATGAATCATGTCTTCCATCGTTACCGGCATCGTGTCCTCATTGCCGAGCATTGTATTGCCCATAGAATCTCGGATCATCAGGATTTCCACGCCCGCGTTATCCATCAGTTTTGCCGTGGAATAATCATAGCAGGTAAGCATCGTAATCTTGTTGTTTTCCTCTTTCATTTTCTTCAAAGTAGCGATCGTTGTCTTCATCTTTCCAATTCCCCTTTCAATTCAGTGTAATCCCTGTCCGGATGTTTCTCCTCCGCAACTTTTACCACCTGTTCTGACAGGATACGGTAAACATCCTTCGCTTCCCCCGACAGATTGGCCAGGTGCGCAGCCACGGTCTCCCTGTCATTTCTCTCAATCGGTCCTGTCAGTGCCTGCACGCATCCGACGGCACCGATATTTGCCGTGTTTCCCACGATCAGAGGCGCCAGTGCCGCGTGGGCATGTTCCGGAGAAAATCCGCAGCCGCACAACAGCTGTTCGCTTAAGTGAGCAAGCCCCACATAGAGGTTGCTCGCCATGGCTGCTGCCGCATGGTAGCGCACCTTATCCCCGGCTGACAGCACTCCCACCGCGTTTCCAAAACTCTCCAGCAGTTCTTTCCACTCATTGAGATGCTTCTCATGCCCCTCAATGGCAAAAAAGGCGCCCGCCAGTTTTTCCCAGGAAGTGTATTTGTCGTTTACCGCCAAAAGCGGATGAATGGAATAACCGTAGGCGCGACAGCGCCCAATATCTGAAAAGACTGCGGAACTAAGCATCCCGCTGCAATGAAGAATCATTTTATTCTGAATCGGAAGCACTTTCAACT
>JAJQCB010000224.1 GCA_021203005.1 Clostridiales bacterium
GAGGAAAGTGCCGCCCGGAACCAGATCCTGCACCATATTGTACTTGCGGATATAGGCCGGGCAATGACATGCCACAAAGTTCGCCTTGGAGATCAGGTAAGTGGAACGGATCGGATCCTTACCGAAACGCAGGTGTGAAATCGTCACGCCGCCGGACTTCTTGGAATCATAATCGAAGTAAGCCTGCGCGTACATATCTGTGTTATCGCCGATAATCTTGATGGAGTTCTTATTCGCACCTACGGTACCGTCTGCGCCAAGTCCCCAGAACTTGCAGTTGATGGTGGTATCCGGAGTGGTAACCGGATTCTCGGTCACGGTCAGGGAAAGGTTCGTCACATCATCCACAATGCCGATGGTGAAGTTCTTCTTATCTGTATTGTTGTAAACCGCAATAATCTGACCCGGGGTGGTGTCCTTGGAACCAAGGCCGTAGCGTCCGGTAAAGATGGGAACCGCGTCAAACTTCGTATTCTTCAGTGCCGCGACAACATCCAGATACAGAGGCTCGCCCATAGCGCCCGGCTCCTTTGTTCTGTCGAGAACATAGAGCTGTTTTACCGTATCGGGGATCGCATCGATCAGAGCATCAGCGCAGAACGGACGATACAGGCGGACTTTCACCAGACCGACCTTCTCGCCGCGCGCCATCAGATAATCGATGGTCTCGTCGATGGTCTCACAGACGGAACCCATGGCAATGATGACCTTCTCGGCATCCTCCGCGCCATAGTAGTTGAACAGCTTGTAATTCGTGCCGATCTTCTCATTTACTTTATCCATATAGCTCTGAACAACCGCCGGCATATCTTCATACGCAACGTTGCAGGCCTCTCTCGCCTGGAAGAAAATATCCGGGTTCTGGGCGGAACCGAGCTGGCAGGGATGGCTCGGATTTAACGCACCGTCACGGAACGCCTGGATCGCATCCAGATCCACCATATCTTTCAGATCGTCATAATCCCAGGTCTCAATCTTCTGCACTTCATGGGAGGTACGGAAACCGTCAAAGAAATTGATAAACGGCAGTCTGCCCTTGATTGCAGAGCAATGCGCCACGGGAGTCAGATCCATAACTTCCTGCACGCTGGACTCACAGAGCATCGCGCAGCCGGTCTGACGACATGCATATACGTCAGAGTGATCGCCGAAAATGCAGAGCGCATGGCTGGCAATCGTACGCGCCGATACATTGAACACGCCCGGAAGCCGCTCACCCGCTATTTTATAAAGGTTCGGAATCATAAGAAGCAGACCCTGGGAAGCTGTATAAGTCGTCGTCAGGGCACCCGCCGTCAGCGAACCATGTACGGCGCCTGCCGCACCCGCCTCGGACTGCATCTCTGTGATCTTGACAGTCTGGCCGAAAATATTTTTTCTGCCCGCTGTAGCCCATTCATCAGAAGCTTCCGCCATCACGGATGAAGGGGTGATCGGATAGATGGCCGCCACATCGGAATATGCGTAGGACGCATGCGCCGCTGCATGGTTGCCATCCATGGTTTTCATAGAACGTTTCATATCCATTCCTCCTCAATTGTTTTTACTTCGTGACCGGGTTGTCCAACAGGACAACCGACTGTATTTGATTATAACTGATTTATACTGAGAAAACAACTGATTTCGGAAAAATTTGCACTTTTCTGCATGATATATTTTATATAATATAAAATGCCCATCGATTTCTATCAGAGATTTTATGTATCACTCACATCATATCAGCCCTTCGGGTACTTCGCGCAACTTTCCCTTGAAAAACCTCCCCCGTTGTGTATAATCAAAGAAGCGGCTTTCCCGGCCGCAAAAATCGTTGAAAATGCGAGGTTTATTATGATAAGTGCAAATAATGTGACATTAAGGATAGGAAAGAAAGCTCTCTTTGAGGATGTGAACATCAAATTTACCGAGGGCAACTGCTACGGACTGATCGGCGCCAACGGCGCAGGCAAGTCTACCTTTTTAAAAATCTTAAACGGACAGCTGGAGCCGACCAACGGCAGCGTGACCATCACCCCCGGCCAGAGACTCTCCTTTCTCCAGCAGGATCATTTTAAGTACGACGCCTATCCGGTTCTGGACACGGTGATCATGGGCAACCAGCGTCTGTATGACATCATGAAAGAAAAAGACGCCATCTACATGAAAGAGGATTTCACCGACGAGGACGGCATCAAAGCCAGCGAGCTGGAAGCGGAGTTCGCGGACATGGACGGGTGGAACGCAGAGTCCGATGCCGCTACACTGCTAAACGGCCTCGGCGTCGACACGGATTACCATTACACCATGATGAGCGATCTTCCCGGCGCTCTGAAGGTAAAGGTTCTGCTGGCGCAGGCTCTCTTCGGCAATCCGGATATTCTGCTCCTCGACGAGCCGACGAACAACCTGGATCTGGATGCCATCGCCTGGCTGGAGGAATTCCTGATTAATTTTGAAAATACGGTTATCGTGGTCTCCCACGACCGCTACTTTTTAAATAAGGTCTGCACCCACACCGCGGATATCGACTATGCGAAGATTCAGCTCTACGCCGGCAACTATGATTTCTGGTATGAGTCCAGCCAGCTGATGATCCGCCAGATGAAGGAAGCGAACAAGAAAAAAGAGGAAAAAATCAAAGAGCTGCAGGAGTTCATCTCCCGCTTCTCCGCCAACGCTTCCAAATCCAAGCAGGCGACTTCCCGGAAAAAGGCACTGGAGAAAATCCAGCTGGACGAGATCAAACCATCCAGCCGGAAATACCCTTACATCGACTTCCGTCCCTCAAGGGAAATCGGAAATGAAGTGCTCACTGTAGAAGGGCTTACAAAAACCATTGACGGCGTAAAGGTTCTGGATAATGTCTCCTTTATCGTCGGCCGCGAGGATAAAATCGCTTTTGTCGGCAGCAACGAACTGGCAAAAACAACCCTGTTTAAAATTATCACCGGGGAGATGGAACCCGACGCCGGTTCCTACAAGTGGGGCGTGACCACAAGCCAGTCCTACTTCCCCAAGGATAACACCGCCATTTTTGACACAGACCTGATCATCGTGGACTGGCTGACACAGTACTCAGAGATCAAAGACGCCACCTACGTCCGCGGATTCCTGGGACGGATGCTCTTCCCCGGCGAGGACGGCGTGAAAAAGATGCGCGTGCTCTCCGGCGGAGAAAAAGTCCGCGTGCTGTTTTCCCGCATGATGATTGAGGCTTCCAATGTGCTGATCCTGGATGAGCCTACCGATCATCTTGATATGGAATCGATCACTGCGCTGAACAACGGTCTGATCAAGTTCCCGGGCGTGCTGCTCTTCGCCTCCCGCGACCACCAGATCGTCCAGACCACAGCAAACCGCATCATCGAGTTTATGCCGAACGGTTCCATCATTGACAAAATCACGACCTACGACGAGTATCTGGAGAGTGATGAGATGGCGCGGAAACGTCAGGTATATACGATGGCGAAGACGGATGCGGAGGACAATTAAATCCTCAGCCGGTTTTATTCTTCCGATGAATCATTATTTTTGATTATAAAAAGCGGAGCTGTTTTTCTATGAGAAGCTCCGCTTTTTCTTTTCTACTCAGTTAAACTATCTTTCTTTTCTACTCACGCAAATTATTTTTCTTTTCCGTTTTTCCGGAAAGCAATTGAATATTCCGATTTTTTTCATAAATCCCGTTTTTTTCAATGACAGTGCTCGCAATCCTCCACCTGTTTAAACAACTCCGGGTCGTACGCGATTCCGTTTTTATCATAGTAATCTTTCACCGCAGCTTTCACGGCCTCCTCCGCGAGGACGGAACAGTGAATTTTGTGAGTCGGAAGCCCGTCCAGCGCCTCCACCACCGCGCGATTGGAAAGCTCCATCGCCTCGCTGACTTTTTTGCCCTTAATCAGCTCGGTCGCCATCGAGCTGGTGGCGATGGCCGAACCACAGCCGAAGGTATTAAATTTGCAGTCAGTGATCACCTGGTTTTCATCAATCTTTAAATACATCTTCATAATGTCGCCGCACTTTGCGTTACCCACCTCACCGATCCCGTCGGCGTCCTCTATCTTTTCCACATTTCTCGGATGCTGAAAATGATCCATTACTTTTTCACTATATAACATGCTCTGTCTCTCCTTTCTCCAGCTTCTCCCACACCGGGGACATATTTCTCAGGTATTCAATGATACCCGGCAGTTCTCTGATCACATACTCGACTTCCTCCATGGTATTGTACTCCGAGAGCGTCAGCCGCAGAGAGCCGTGGGCAACTTCGTGAGGCAAGCCGATCGCCAGAAGCACATGGGACGGATCCAGCGATCCGGATGTGCAGGCCGAACCGGAAGAAGCGGCGATTCCTTTCATATCCAGCAGCAAAAGCAGGGATTCACCCTCAATTCCCTCAAAACAAAAGCTCACATTGCCGGGAAGCCGCTTTGTAGGATGTCCGTTTAGCCGGGAATGAGGAATCACGGAAATTCCCTCGATCAGACGGTCACGCATCGCGGTGATTTTAGCCTCATTCTCTTCCCGCTTTGCCAGAATACTTTTTAATGCAGCGGCCATTCCGACAATCGCCGGAATATTTTCCGTGCCGGCTCTTTTACCTCTCTCCTGCGCGCCGCCCTCAATAATGTTTGAGAGGAGGATGCCGCGCCTTGCGTAGAGACATCCGATTCCCTTTGGTCCGTGAAATTTATGTGCTGACAGAGAGAGCATATCAATATTCTGCTCTTTCACATTGATATCCAGATGTCCCACAGCCTGCACCGCATCCGTGTGGAAATAAACTTTTTTCTCCTTACAGATGGCGCCGATCTCCGCAACAGGCTGGATGCTGCCGATCTCATTGTTGGCATACATCACTGTCACCAGGCAGGTATCCGGACGAATTGCCGCCTCCACCTCGTCCGGCCGAACCATGCCGTCCTCGTGGACATCCAGATAGGTGACCTCAAATCCTTCTTTTTCTAATTTCTGCAGCGTATGCAATACCGCATGATGCTCAAATGTCGTGGAAACAAGGTGCTTCTTTCCGCGCTTCGCGCCCCACCGCGCCGCGGAGACGATCGCCTGATTGTCCGCCTCGCTCCCGCCGGAAGTAAATATAATCTCGCCCGGCAGTGCGCCGATGCATTCCGCAATATCCTCCCGCGCCTGCTCCAGTTTTTCCTTTGCCAGCTGTCCCGGCGTGTGCAGGCTGGAAGCATTGGCATAAGTCTCTTCCAGAGCGGGGATCATAGCGTCCAGCGCCGCCTGGCTCATCGCTGTCGTAGCTGCGTTGTCAAAATATACGTTCATGGCTGTACCTGATTTCCTTTCTGTCGTATTCTTTCCATATCATTGATTTATGATTCTTCTCTCGTATGCGCAATCTCGCGAAAAACATCCGCAGGATAAAACTGCCGCAAACTGTACTTTATTTCATATTATCACATCAATTCTATTTAGATCATTTGATATGATATCGACATCTCGTAATTCATATAAATTTAGTATGTTTTCGGTTCAAACGTAATATATCATAGTAATTCCACTATGTCAATAGGAATTAGGGAAATTAAATCCCTGTATTTTTTAGGAATTTAAGGCAAGATTATTGTTTTTATATCTATGCTCATAAAAAAGTATCCGGAGGACAAATCTGTCGTTTTTGACAATTCTGCCATCCGGGTACTTTTATACTTTATCTCTTCTATTTTGATTCCTCAGCATAGGAAACTGTAACCTGTGGAAACGGTATCTCAATCCCATTATCGTCAAGCGCGTACTTGATATTCTCTGCCAGGCGCCATTTCACCGGCCAGTAATCTTCCGTCTTCACCCAGACCATGACGCCAATGACAACAGAACTCTCTGCCAGTTCATCGACATAAATCTTCACCGGCTCCCCCTCAAGCAGCAGTTCTTCCTCCTCCACCACTTTCGCGAGAACCTCTTTGGTCTGACGAATATCCGCATGATAGGAAATTCCCACTTTAACATCCACGCGCCGCCTGTCCTGCTGGGTCAGATTCGTCAGACTGGCACTGGTCAGGTTTGAATTCGGAACCATAATGACCTTATTATCCAATGTGACCAGCTTTGTGTAAAACAACTGTATTTCCGCCACTTTTCCCTCGTTGCCGCTGGTATCTTCCTTGATATAATCTCCCACTATAAACGGGTGAAGCATCAGGATCAATACGCCGCCCGCAAAATTAGAAAGTGCTCCCTGCAAGGCAAGACCGATGGAAAGACCTGCCGAACCGACGATTGCGATAACCGAGCTGGCCGTAATGCCGAACTTTCCCAGGACAATCAGGATTAAAATGCAATGAAAAAGCACATTGATCACTCTCGACAGGTGCTGCTGCATTCCCGTCTCTAACTTTGATTTTTCCAGGGAGCGCAATACAAATTTCATAACATATTTGATGACTTTGCGCCCGATCAGAAGAACAATGACCGCAATGATCACTTTCATACAGAAATCCAGCACTGTGGGCAATGAGTCCTGAAAATACTGCACAAAAGTATCCCAGCTGATAAGATTCACATTATTTTCCACTGTCTCAGTAATCGTCTCAGCGACATCCTGCGTCAGCACACAGGAAGTTAATATACCCATAGCAATGCTCCTTTCATAACGCAGAGTATTTTTCAGCTCAGCGCATGGATAAACAGCCCGCTGCGCAGCTTCGGCTCAAACCAGGTGGATTTCGGAGGCATCAGGCATCCCGCGTCCGCCACAGCAAAGAGCTCCTGTATCGAAGTCGGATACATGGCAAAGGCCGCTTTCGCGTCCGCATGGCAGCGCCGCTCCAGTTCATCCATTCCCCGGATGCCTCCGACAAAATCTATGCGCGGGTCAGTCTTCGGATCCTCGATGCCGAGCACCGGCGTCAGAAGAAGCTCCTGCAGCAGAGAAACGTCCAGCCCCTTTACCGGATCGTCCGAGATATCCTCGGCATGGAAACGGCACAGATACCATCTCTCATTCAGATACATGGTAAACGATCCTTTTTCCTGCGGTCTTCTCTCATCCCCCTCCAGCAAGGAGACATCAAAGACCTTCTCCATCGCTGCAAGGAATTCCTCCGCGGACATACCGTTTAAATCGCGCACGACGCGGTTATAATCCATAATGTAGAGCTCCTCATCCGGGAACAGGACAGAAAGAAAATAGTTGAATTCCTCCGTGCCGTCATACCCCGGATGCTCCGCTCGGCGCTTTAACCCCACCTTAACGGCGGAGGCTGCACGGTGATGCCCATCCGCGATATAGATCTGACTGATTCCGGCAAAAGCTTCTTCAATGGTACAGATATCCGCCTCATCACAGATCACCCATACCCGGTGCGTCACGCCGTCCGGTGAGGTAAAATCATACTCCGGCGCGGTCTGTTTTACCCGGCTCACCACTGCGTTGATCTGGGCATCCGCCCGGTAAGCCAGAAAAATCGGACCGGTCTGGGCGTCACAGGTATCCACATGGCAGATACGGTCCTGCTCCTTTTCCGCCCGGGTATTCTCATGCTTCTTGATCACCCCGTTCTGGTAATCATCGATGGCTGCGCAGGCAGTAATCCCGGTCTGTGTCCGCCCGTCCATCGTCAGCTCATAAATATAGTAACAGGGCTTCTCCTCGGTAATAAAATCACCATTTCCGATCATCTCCCAGAGAATGTCATGCGCCTTCTGATATACCTCCGGCGCATAGGTATCCACCGAATCATCAAACTGTGTCTCCGCGCGGTCAATCCTGAGAAAAGATTCCGGCTCCCGCAGGACTTCTTCTTTCGCCTCCCGGCGGTTATATACGTCATAGGGAAGCGCCGCAATCCGGGAGGCTTTCTCCCGGCAGGGCCGGATACTGCAAAAAGGTCTTATTGTCGCCATTATTTTCTCCTTTAAAAAAGATGAATGTGACTCAATCGTTCTTATCCATATCACTATGTCCTGCCGAATATGTCACATTCACCTTACCATATTATTTACTTTACATCCGTTTCAATGACTTATTTAATCACTCTGACTTTCAGCACACCCTCAATGGCGGACAGCTTCTCCACAACCTCCGGAGTCACCGGGCTGTCCAGATCCATCAGAGAATACGCATATTCTCCGCGGCTCTTGTTCGTCATGTCAGAAATATTGATTCCCGCATCCCCGCACACTGCAGTATACTGGCTGATGGTATTTTTCACATTTCTGTGGGTGATGGAAATGCGTCCCGCTGCGCTGCAAACACCCATGGTGCAATCCGGATAGTTGACAGAGTGGGTAATGTTTCCGTTTTCCACATAGTCGATGATCTCGTCCACCGCCATCATGGCGCAGTTATCCTCGGACTCCGCCGTGGAAGCGCCCAGGTGAGGGATAACGATGCAGTTCTTTGCGCCTGCTGTCGTGGGGTTCGGGAAATCCACCACATATTTGCGGATTTTTCCAGCCTCGAGAGCCTCTACCATAGCTACCTCGTCCACCAGTGTGTCGCGGGAGAAGTTCAACACAACCGTGTTTTCCTTCATGGAAGCAATCGCCTCTCTGCTGATCATTCCCTTTGTGGAATCCATCAAAGGCACATGGATGGTGATAAAATCGCAGTTCTGATAGATATCTTCCGCGGTGTACACATGCTGCACATGGTTGGATACATTCCACGCGGACTTGAGGGAAAGATACGGATCATAGCCCAGAACATTCATGCCCAGAGCTACCGCAGCATTTGCAATCTGTACACCGATGGCCCCCAGACCGATCACGCCGAGCGTCTTGCCCTTGATCTCGGTTCCGGCAAACGCCTTTTTCGCTTTCTCCGCTGCTTTCGCAATTCCCGCGTCATCTTTATTCTCAATCACCCAGTCGATACCGCCCTTGATATCACGGCAGGCAAGCAGCATGCCGGCAATCACCAGTTCTTTTACACCGTTGGCATTTGCACCCGGTGTGTTAAAAACTACGATACCTTTCTCTGCGCATTTATCCAGCGGAATGTTGTTCACTCCGGCGCCCGCGCGGGCTACCGCAAGCAGATTATCCGGAAGATCCATATCATGCATAGCCGCACTTCTCACCAGAATAACATCCGCATCCGCGACATTGTCTGTCTTCTCATAGGTATCCGGGAACTTTTCCAGACCGCAGGCTGCGATCGGATTTAAGCAGGTATATTTTGCCATTGTAATCATCCTCATCTCTTTCATTTTATTGCAACGCGCCCAACACAATAAATCTGTCAAACAAATCCCCCGACTATGAATGACTATGCGTTTTCCTTCTCGAATTTTTTCATAAATTCAACCAGAGCTTTCACGCCCTCGATCGGCATCGCGTTGTAAATGGATGCGCGCATACCGCCGACCGTACGGTGCCCTTTCAGGTTCTCCAGTCCGGCTGCTTTCGCCTCCTTGACAAACTTCGCCTCCAGATCTTTGTCGCCGATGATAAACGGAACATTCATCAGAGAGCGGTCTTCCTTGCGGACAGTACCCTTGAACATGGTATTGTTGTCAAGGTAATCATAGAGAATTGCCGCTTTTTCCTCGTTGCGCTTCTGCATTGCCTCAAGGCCGCCCAGATTCTTAATCCACTTGAAGACCTTGCCGCAGATATAGATGCCGTAGCACGGCGGTGTGTTGTACATGGAACCGTTGTCCGCCTGCACCTTCAGGTTCAGCATCGTCGGCACATAAGCCGGGAGATCATCACGGAGCAGATCCTCACGGATGATCACGATCTGCACGCCGGCAGGGCCGATATTCTTCTGGACGCCGCCGTAAATCACGCCGTATTTCTCTACATCGATGGGACCAGCCAGGAAACAGGAGGACACATCAGCCACCAGAGTCTTGCCCTTCGTATTGGGGAGCTCATGGTAGGTGGTGCCGTAAATCGTATTGTTCTGGCAGATATATACGTAATCGGCATCCTCGGAGATCGGCAGATCCGAGCAATCCGGGATATAGGAAAATGTCTTATCCTCGGAAGTCGCAATTTTGTTTGCCTTTCCATACTTCTGCGCCTCTGCGTAGGCTTTCTTCGCCCACTGACCGGTGACAATATAATCCGCCACACCGTTCTTCATCAGATTCATGGGAATCGTCGCGAAATGCAGCGCCGCGCCGCCCTGCAGGAACAGCACTTTATAGTTGTCCGGGATACCCATGAGGTCTCTTAAGTCTGCCTCCGCCTCATCGATAATTTCCTGGAACATAGCGGAGCGATGGCTCATCTCCATGACAGACATGCCGCAGCCGCGGTAGTCAAACATCTCCTCCTGCGCCTCTTTTAATACTTCCTCCGGCAAAACCGCCGGACCTGCTGAAAAGTTATATACTCTGCTCATTTTGATCCTCCTGTTATACAATTAGTTTCTGAATATTTATTCTTCAAACCAGGCTATACACTTCCTGATTCTAAACCATAATTACTTTTCACGGCAAGCTTTACTGCTCATGGCTCTCCAGATCCTGTTTGTCAAAGGCATCGCTGATCGGCGCTCCCGGAGCCACCATCGGCCATACATTGTCATCGCTGCCGATCATGCAGTCGATCAGCACCGGCGTCTTCCTGGTGAGAGCCAGGGCAAACGCTTCCGCAAACTCCTCGCGGGTCGTCACACGGATCCCCTCCGCGCCCATACCCTCCGCGATTTTAACAAAATCCACGCCGTCCGCGAAAACGGTGTTGGAGTAACGGTTGCCGTAAAAAAGCTGCTGCCACTGATGCACCATGCCGAGCACGCTGTTGTCGATCACCACCTCGATCAGCGGAAGCTGCTGCCGCACGGCCGTCATAATCTCATTCATATTCATGCGGAAGCATCCGTCGCCCGCGATGTTGACCACCTGCTTCTCCGGATTAGCCGCCTGTGCGCCGATTGCCGCACCCAGGCCGTATCCCATGGTACCCAAACCACCGGAAGAAAGAAAGCTGCGGGGATGTTTGTACTTATAATACTGCGCAGCCCACATCTGGTGCTGCCCCACCTCCGTGACAATAATTGCCTCCCCGTCGGTCTGGCGGTAAATCTCCTCCATGACAAATGGACCGGTCAGCCCCTGCTCGGGATAGACCATCGGGTACTTTTCTTTCAGACCCTCAATCTCTGCCTTCCACTCGCTGTGATCCTGCTTATCCAGCAGCTTATCCAGCCGGAGCAGGATTTCCTTGATATCTCCGACGACACTGGCATCCGTCACGATATTTTTATTAATCTCAGCGGGGTCTACATCAAACTGTAAAATCTTTGCCTGCGGCGCAAACCGTTTCGCGTCGCCGATCACACGGTCACTGAAACGCGTACCGATCGCAATCAGAAGATCACAGCTGCTCACGCCGTAGTTTGACACTTTTGTGCCGTGCATTCCCAGCATACCGGTATAATACGGGCTGGTCTCATCAAAAGCACCTTTTCCCATAAGGGAATTGCAGACCGGCGCGTCCACCTTTTCCACAAACTTCGCCAGCTGGCGGCTTGCATCGGAGATAACCGCTCCGCCCCCGACAAATATGTAGGGCTTCTCTGACCTGCGGATCATCTGCACTGCCGTCTCCAGATCTTCCTCCGTAATCTGGCCTGTCGACCGCGCCACCGGCGGAATCTGACAGAACCGGAACTCTGTCTTCGCGGCCGTAATATCCTTCGGAATATCCACCAGAACAGGCCCCGGCCGCCCGGTCTGGGCGATGCGGAACGCCCGGCGGATCACATTGGCCAGATCATCCACATTCTTCACAATAAAATTATGCTTTGTGATCGGCAGCGTGATACCAGTAATATCTACCTCCTGAAAACTGTCCTTGCCCAGAAGGGAGACGCCCACATTGCAGGTGATCGCCACCACAGGCACGGAATCCATAAAGGCTGTGGCAATACCGGTCACCAGATTCGTGGCGCCCGGACCGCTGGTCGCAAAACACACCCCCACTTTCCCGGTGGAACGCGCATAGCCGTCCGCCGCATGGGATGCCCCCTGCTCATGGGAAGTCAGCACATGCCGGATCTCGTCGCTGTGCTTGTAAAGTTCATCATAGACATTTAAGATTGCTCCGCCCGGATAGCCAAAGACGGTATCAACGCCCTGTTCTTTCAGGCACTCTATTACAATCTCTGCTCCTGTCAACTGCATAATGTCTGGTTCCTCTTTTCTATAATGTATTTACTCAGGAATTTTTAAAATTGCACCCGTATTTCCGGATGTCACCATCGCCTGGTACCGTTTTAAGTAACCGGTAGTGACTTTCGGCTCACGCGGCTGCCATTTCGCTTTTCTCGCCGCCATCTCCTCATCAGAAATATCCACATCCAGCGTGTTGGCCGGGATATTGATCTTGATGATATCGCCGTCCTCGACAAGAGCGATCGGTCCGCCCACCGCTGCCTCGGGGGAAACATGTCCGATGGCTGCTCCTCTGGAAGCGCCGGAGAAACGTCCGTCTGTGATCAGAGCCACTGTGGAACCAAGGCCCATTCCCACGATAGCGGAGGTTGGGTTCAGCATCTCGCGCATACCAGGACCGCCTTTCGGTCCCTCATAGCGGATCACAACCACATCACCCTCAACGATCTTGTCGCCCTTGATGGCCGCGATCGCATCTTCCTCACAATCAAACACTTTTGCCGGACCTTCGTGCACCATCATCTCGGGCGCGACTGCGGAACGCTTTACCACGCCGGAATCCGGTGCCAGGTTGCCTTTCAGCACGGCGATTCCGCCGGTCTTGCTGTACGGATTGTCAATCGGACGGATGACCTCCGGATTCTTGTTAACGCTGCCCTTGATATTCTCAGCGATCGTCTTTCCGGTGACTGTCATGCAGTCAGTATGAAGCAGACCAATCTTATCCAGCTCTGTCATCACTGCGGAAATACCGCCCGCCTCATTTAAATCCTCCATATAAGTAGGACCGGCCGGAGCCAGGTGGCAGAGGTTCGGGGTCTTCTCACTCATCGCGTTCGCGATGTCAAGGTCAATCTCCACACCAGCCTCGTGCGCGATAGCCGGCAGATGCAGCATGGAGTTCGTGGAGCATCCAAGTGCCATATCCATGGTCAGCGCATTCATAAACGCGTCCCTGGTCATAATATCCAGAGGGCGTATATTCTTTCTGTATAGATCCATCACCGCCATGCCTGCGTGCTTGGCAAGCTTAATTCTGGCGGAATAAACAGCCGGGATCGTACCGTTGCCCGGAAGTCCCATGCCGAGAGATTCGGTCAGGCAGTTCATGGAGTTCGCGGTATACATACCGGAGCAGGAACCGCAGGTCGGGCAGACATTCTCCTCAAAGTTCGTGACATCCTCCTCTGTCATCAGACCGGCTTCGTAGGAACCGACCGCCTCAAACATGGAGGAAAGACTTCTCTTCTGTCCCTTTACATGCCCCGCCAGCATCGGACCGCCGCTGACAAAGACAGTAGGTACGTTGACTCTGGCTGCAGCCATCAAAAGACCCGGAACATTTTTATCACAGTTCGGGATCATCACCAGGGCGTCAAACTGATGCGCCAGCGCCATACACTCAGTGGAATCCGCGATCAGATCACGGGTTACCAGAGAATACTTCATACCGATATGTCCCATAGCGATACCGTCGCATACCGCGATGGCAGGAAACATGATCGGAGTGCCGCCCGCCATAGCTACGCCCATCTTTACGGCTTCTGCGATCTTATCCAGGTGCATATGTCCCGGAACAATCTCATTATAGGAACATACGATGCCGACCAACGGCCGTTCCAGTTCCTCTTTCGTCAGGCCCAGGGCGTTGAATAACGACCGGTGCGGGGCCTGCTGCATACCTTTTTTTGCATTGTCACTTCTCATCTGTGATATCTCCTTCTATGTTTTTTGGGGTGCGTAGCCTGCATCAGTTTTTTGAGAGGTGATGCACAGAAACGATTTCAAACAGGACACAACAAAGTGCCCTTTATTGAAATGTTTCTGCACATCTCCTCCATCTACGCCTCATAAGGCTACGCAATATTACTGTACAAAATTATAATAAATCCATCAGATCCGCTCGCAGATGAGATCTCCCATCTGCTTCGTTCCCACCAGCTCCACGGAAGCTTTCTTCTCCTCTTCCTGCGGCATAATGTCAATCGTGCGGTAACCGTCCTTCAGCACCTTGCGCACCGCATTCTCAATCGCATCCGCCTCCGCATCCAGATCAAAGGAATAGCGGAGCATCATGGCCGCCGACAGAATCGTGGCAATCGGATTCGCGATGCCCTTCCCCGCGATATCCGGCGCGGACCCGCCGCTGGGCTCATACAGCCCGAACTTTGTATCATTTAAGCTGGCGCTGGAGAGCATACCGATGGATCCGGTCACCATACTGGCCTCATCAGATAAAATATCACCAAACATATTCTCAGTGAGGATCACATCAAACTGCTTCGGATCTTTGACAAGCTGCATCGCGCAGTTGTCAACCAGCATATGCTCGTAGGACACCTCCGGATAATCCGCCGCGACCTCTTCCACGATCTTTCGCCAGAGCCGGGAAGAATCCAGGACATTCGCTTTATCCACACTGGTCACTTTTTTCCGGCGCTTCATGGCAATCTCGAATCCCTTGATAGCAATCCGGCGAATTTCCTTTTCATTATAAGACAGGGTATCCACCGCGGTCATAACGCCGTCCACTTCCTCCGTCCGGCGCGCGCCGAAATATAGTCCGCCGGTCAGCTCCCGCATGATCATCATATCAAATCCGTCCCCGATAATGTCATCCCTGAGCGGGCAGGCCTCCTTCAACTCATCGTAGAGATAGGCCGGTCTCAGGTTCGCAAACAAGTTCAGCGATTTGCGAAGCTTTAAAAGCCCCGCCTCCGGCCGCAGCTCAGGCGGCAGCTGGTACCAGGGGGATGTACTCGTGTTGCCCCCGATGGAACCCATAAGAACTGCATCCGACGCAAGCGCCTGCCCGATTGCCTGATCTGTGAGCGGAACGCCCGTCGCGTCGATGGAACAACCTCCCATCAGTATCTCTTCATATACAAATGTATGTCCGTACTTTTCGCCGACACAGTTTAAAACCTTCTGTGCCTCCGCGACAATTTCCGGTCCGATGCCGTCCCCGGCAATCACTCCAACCTGAAACTTCATGGTTTTATCCTCCCATTTCACGCTTATCTTTGTATGATAGTATAATTCGCTGTTGATTTCAAGTATAAATTTTACCGCTCTACTTCCTTAAAATAAGAAACTCTGACAAAAATTTGAAAACGCCTTGAATAATCTACTATAATTGTGTAAAATAGAAAAAGCGCTGAGACATGTCCGTCTGCGGCATGCCCGGAGAAGAAGAAAGCAGGAGGAACTTATTATTATGTATATTTTAACATCCAGCACTACAGGCATGACTGGTATTATCATCTGGGTCGTAATTCTGGTTGTATTCATGTTCTTTTTCATGATCCGTCCCCAGAGAAAAGAACAGGCCAGGAAAAATGATATGCTGGCGAAGATGGCAGTCGGCGACACAGTATGCACGACCGGCGGCTTCTACGGCACCCTGATTGATGTGGATGACGACATCGTCATCGTAGAGTTCGGCAACAATAAAAACTGCCGGATTCCCATGCAGAAGTCAGCCATCGCACAGATTGAAAAGGCTGAGGATGCCATAGAGGAGTAAGAAAATCCAACAGTGAAAGAAAGATAAGAGGCATCTGTGAGCAGATACCTCTTTCTTTATTTTACAATACAAAAAAGAAGCCGCGGCCCTGCATGACAGGCTCAGCATACGTTAATATAATTATTTGTACCGCCTATCCGGCGGTGAATTGGAGATTACCATGATAAAAATTCTCATCGTAGAAGATGAAAAACCGATTTCCGACCTCATCAAACTGTCCCTGTCCGCTTCCGGTTATCTGTGTGAGTGCGTCTTTGACGGTACACAGGCAGCGGATTTGCTGGAACGGGATCACTCCTTTGACCTGATTCTCCTGGATGTAATGCTCCCGGGCATCGATGGATTTGAACTGATGGATTTTATCCGCCCCATGGAGATTCCCGTGATTTTTATCACAGCGAAAAATTCCACCTCCGACAAAGTCCGTGGGCTCCGCCTGGGTGCGGACGATTATATTGTAAAGCCCTTTGAGATTGTAGAGCTCCTCGCCCGGGTAGAGGCAGTCCTGCGCCGCAACCACAGTCTCGATAATCTGCTAAAAGCCGGCGACGTGACGATCGACCTGCGCTCCCGCTCTGTGAAAAAAAACGGCCGGGAGATCCGGCTGACCAAAAAAGAATTCGACATTCTTGCGCTCCTGGCGCAGAATATCGGCGTCGCCATGTACCGCGAAACCATCTATGAGCGGGTCTGGGGCGGCGAATACACCGGCGACAGCCGCACGGTAGACCTTCACGTACAAAGACTTCGCAAAAAATGCGGCCTCCAGGATAAAATCCGTTCCGTACACAAGGTTGGCTATCGGCTGGAGCCGTAGGAACAAATATGACCCCAAACCATACCAAAAAATTTCTACCTGTGCGGTTGCAACCCAACAGTTAGAAAAATTTTCAGGGAGCCCAGAACATGAAATTCCGCACGAAAATCGCCATCTGCATCATCATTTTCCTCTCCCTTGCCGTTGGCATCGGAGGAAATTTTCTGATTGCGGCGTCTTTTAATGCCAATTTAAAACAGGAAAAAACATCTGCTGCAAATTCCTACCAGACAATCCTCAACATGCTGCGCGTAGTCAACAGCGTCAGCAGGCAGACCTACTACGGCGATGTGGTAGACGCGCTGGAACAGCTGGAGCAGAACGGCGGCGGGAACTGGGATGCGCTTCGCCTCAGCATGGACGGCAATGTCATTTATGAGAGCAGTGCGGCAGCTGATCTTATGAGCAATTCTTCACAGGTGGAAAATGTCAACCAGTACCGCCTCCTGGTACTCCAGAATGAAGACCGCCATTACCTCCAGGTCAGCGGCGCTCTGGAGGCAGGAGAAAAGACACTGTATCTCGACAGCCTGTATGACATCACTTCCATCTATGAATCCCGGACGGGACAACAGAGAATTTACCGCTATCTGTTTTCCGTCATTCTTGCCTCCGGATTTGCCCTTTCCTGGATTCTGGCACATTTTCTGACAAAACCGATACAGGAGCTGGCAGACACTGCGCGCAAAATATCAGACGGAGACCTGTCTGTGCGGGCGCAGGTGACAAGCAGCGATGAGATTGGCCTGCTGGCGGAAGATTTTAACCGGATGACCGACAACCTGGCCCGGCACATCGATGAGCTGCAGGACGCCATGGAACGCCAAGATACCTTTATGGGCGATTTCGCCCATGAGCTGAAAACGCCCATGACAGCCATCATCGGCTACGCGGACCTGCTGCGCAGCCGGGATCTGCCCGATTCCCAGCGGAGGGCCGCCGCCAACTATATTTTTACGGAAGGAAAACGCCTGGAAAAACTATCCTTGAAGATTCTGGAACTCCTCCTCACGAAAAAAGAAGAACTGGCGCTGATCCCCTGCCAGCCCGCAAAACTGGTAAAGGAAACAGCCGACCTGCTACGCCCGGTACTGGAAGGAAAAGAGATTACTCTGGAACAAAACTGCGCAGCCGGTTCCTGCCTGCTTGAACCATCGCTTGTCACCTCGCTCCTGGTCAACCTGATCGACAATGCCGGAAAGTCCATGCCCGAAGGCGGAACCATCCGCGTCTCTTCCATTATGACAGAAGATGGCTGCCGTTTTCTTGTGGAGGATGAGGGCTGCGGTATCCCACCGGAATCTTTAAACAGAATAACAGATGCTTTCTACCGCGTGGATAAATCCCGTTCCCACTCCCAGGGCGGCGTCGGCCTCGGTCTCTCCCTCTGTCTGGAGATCGTGAAAGCACATCGCGGCTCCATCTCGTTCGAGCCGAACAGTCCGCGCGGCACCAGAGTGATTGTCCGCCTGAAAGGAGGTGTCCCTGCATGAAAGCATGGAAAAAAGTGGGAATCTTCTGTATTCTGGCCGCAATCCTGCTGTCCGGATACGCACTGCCTGACGCCATCAACGCGGTTCTTGACCGGCAGGTCAACGGCAACACCGAGACTGTCAACGCCGAAACAACGCAACTGCAGATGAGTTCAGACCTGACTTTGACGGAAAAATTTCTCGTCATGGACCGCACCACTTCCTCTGTCAACTTAAACTCCGCACAAAATCTGGAGTACGAAGACGCCTGCGAATACCTGAATCAGGAACTGTCCCTGTTATTTCCGGCCGGTACAGCCGAACCGTTTTCCATCGCTGACTTTACCGAGTCCGATCACGCCATCACGCTCTTTGTCTATGAGGAAAAATCTGTGCTTCTCTGGGATTTTTGTCTGGAGAATGAAGCAGGGGATCAGATCCGGGTACTCCTGGATGACGACAGCGGTCTGATTCTCTCTTTTACCTATGAACAGGAGGAAACCGGAACGGAAACGGAGGCTTCTGATTTATTTACTGCGATTACCGACACCGGAGATACAGAGCCTGCCGATTATCTGAATGATCTGGCTCAGCGCTATGTAGAGTATCTCCAGGCCTCTTATAATCTAAGCGGCACAGAGATATCCTATGAACGTTCCTGGGATTCTATTGATGCACTGACTTCTGACTCTGATGCTGATTCCGATCATGAAAATGCGACGGCAGATTCTGAGGCAGATTCCAGGAATGAAAATGCATCTCCAGATTCTGAGACAGATTCCAGGAATGAAAATGCATCTCCAGATTCTGAGACAGATTCCAGGAATGAAAGTGCATCTCCTGGTTCTGAGGCCTCCGCAAACAGCACTGCCTCTGCTCCCGGCATTGTTGGAAACAGCTCCATCTGGCGTTTCGACGCAGATTCACAGCGTACGGATACGGCCGGTTCCCTCTGGAATTATAACAGTTCCGAAAAGGCAGCAGCCGATTTCGGCTCTGACGAAGAGGTGGTAATCGATGAATGGCACATGTATATACACCTGACACAGAACGGAGAAGAATATATCCTGAATCTCGACCTGGACCGCAGCACTCTGTCTATCCATAGCCTTTAAAGTAAGATGCTATCATCACCCCTGCTCTCCCTGTGTCATCCCATACAGTTTTTCCGCCTTGTAACTCTGATATCGTCCCTCCTCAATGGCAATCCGGATCTCCGCCATCATCGTATTGTAAAAATACAGATTGTGCAGGACACAGAGGCGCATTCCCAGCATTTCTTTTGCCTTCAACAGATGGCGGATATAAGCCCGGCTATATCTCTGACAGGTGGGACACTGACATCCCTCCTCAATCGGACGCATATCCCGCTCGTATTTCTGGTTAAACAGATTCAGCTTGCCAAAGTTTGTATAGACATGACCATGACGGCCATTCCGGCTCGGATAGACACAGTCAAAGAAATCCACACCGCGATCCACGGATTCCAGAATATTGGCCGGGGTACCGACCCCCATCAGATAGGTAGGCTTATCCTCCGGCAGATGAGGCACCGTTACATCCAGAATGTGATACATCTCCTCATGGGTCTCTCCCACCGCCAGTCCGCCGATCGCATAACCGTCCAGATCAAGCTCCCGGATCTGTTTTGCATGTTCGATTCGAATATCATCATAGATGGCACCCTGATTAATGCCGAACAGCATCTGCTTCGGATTGATCGTATCTTCCAGCGCGTTGAGCCGCGCCATCTCCGCTTTGCAGCGCAAAAGCCAACGGGTCGTCCGGTCTACCGACGGCTGCACATAACTGCGGTCAGCTTTGGCCGGCGGGCACTCATCGAATGCCATCGCAATCGTGGATGCGAGATTCGACTGAATCTGCATGCTCTCCTCCGGTCCCATAAAAATCTTTTTGCCGTCGACATGGGAGTGAAAATGAACGCCTTCCTCCTTAATCTTCCGCAACCCGGCCAGCGAAAATACCTGGAATCCGCCGGAATCTGTCAGAATCGGCTTCTCCCAGGACATGAAACGGTGCAATCCGCCCAGATCATGAATCAGGCGGTCGCCCGGCCGCACATGAAGATGATAAGTATTGGACAGTTCAATCTGCGTCCCGATCCGCTCCAGATCCTCTGTGGAAACAGCTCCCTTGATAGCAGCCGCAGTTCCCACGTTCATAAACACCGGCGTCTGTATCACACCGTGGACTGTGGTCAGCTCTCCTCTTTTTGCCCTGCCATCTTTTTTCAGTAATTTATACATAATCAAATCCTCTTCTTAAGTTGCGAACATCATCTGCTATATGCTATAATCATGACAAAATGATATTACCTTATCCATTAAAAAAAAGCAAGGGAGGAACACACATGGCCGGTTCAACGCTGGGTACCATTTTTAAAATCACCACATGGGGCGAGTCCCACGGAAAGGGCGTCGGCGTCGTCATCGACGGCTGCCCGGCCGGTTTAGCTCTTGATGAAGCAGATATTCAGAAATATTTAAACCGCCGCAGACCCGGCCAGTCCCGGTTTACCACGCCGAGAAAGGAAAGCGACCAGGTGGAAATCCTCTCCGGTGTCTTTGAAGGACGCACAACCGGCACTCCTATCTCCCTGCTTGTCAGAAATGAAAATCAGAAATCAAAAGATTACAGCGAGATTGCCTCCTACTACCGTCCGGGACATGCGGACTATACTTTTGACGCAAAATACGGATTCCGGGATTACCGGGGCGGCGGGCGCTCCTCCGGCCGGGAGACCATCGGCCGCGTGGCTGCCGGTGCTGTCGCGGCGAAGATCCTGGATGAGATGGGCGTTACCCTGCTGACCTACACCAGATCCATCGGCCCGGTATCTATATCGGAAGAGCGATTTGACGCGGAACAGATTCCGGACAACCCGCTCTATATGCCCGACGCCATTGCCGCAGAGGAAGCACAGGCTTATCTGGAAAAATGCATGAAAGAACAGGATTCCTCCGGCGGCACCGTCGAGTGCATCATCACCGGACTTCCCGCGGGAATCGGGGAAACCGTCTTTGACAAACTGGATGCCGACCTTGCGAAAGCGATTTTCTCCATCGGTGCGGTGAAAGGATTCGAGATCGGTTCCGGATTTTCCGCTGCCGGGAAAAAAGGCTCTGAAAATAACGACGCTTTCTGCACTGACAATGCGGGCAGCATCGTCAAACAGACAAATCACGCAGGCGGCATCTTAGGCGGCATGAGCGACGGCAGCCCCATCGTTTTCCGGGCAGCCATCAAGCCGACTCCCTCCATCGCCCACACGCAGCAGACGGTCAGAAAGGATGGCACTCCCATCGAGATCAATATCGCCGGGCGGCACGACCCTGTGATCGTGCCCCGCGCCGTGGTTGTGGTCGAAGCCATGGCCGCACTGACCATATTGGATCTTCTGCTGGCCAATATGTCCGCGAGGATGGAATATCTGAAAGAAATATACAAAAGAGAATCATAAAAAAACCCTTTGTTTCTGCGATAAATCCACATACCGGAAACAGAGGGTCTTTTTCTGATTTTCATCTTCTATAGTTTATGAACAAAAATACTGTTTGGCTGTCCGATCGTCACCGGCTTCGCCGACATCAGAAAACAGCCTTCTTCATAATTCATCCTGTAAGTCATAATCTCATTCGTATTGTGGCTCAGCACGATAAAATGTTCGTTATCCGGGAGCACCACCAGCGACTTTGGATAATCCCCGCTGCAGTAGCTGCTGCAGATTTTCTCCAGCAGGCCGGTCTCCTGATCCACATTGTAAACTACCATTGTATTGATTCCGGCGTTGCTGACAAACAGATGCTTTCCATCCGGGGAAAACTCAATACCGCAGGCCGCGGCGCGCTGGTCTTTCCCCTCATTGACCGTAGAAATCTTCTGGATGCACTCATAATTGTACTCACCGTCGCGGTCCGGATCTGCCACTGCCCGGTACACACAGACCCGGTTGCTCATCTGTCCCAGAATATAGATGAACTCCCCCTGATGATAAGAGCGAAGCATATACGGCGCGCTGTCCAGTTCACAGCGGATAATATCATTAAGGCGAAGCTTTCCTGTCTTCGCATCGAAATCATAGACCTTTACCTGGTCCAGGCCGCTGTCCACCGCAAAAAGCCCCTTCAGATTCGGCGTCAGCTTCACACAGGTCACGTGAGGCATGGCGCTGCGGTCCGTGATATTAAGCCCGATTCCCTCGTGAAACACGCCGTCCGCCACCGGACCGATATAGCCGTCTTCCCCGAGAGGCATCACGGAAACTCTCGCGTCATGATATCCCGCCACAAAAAGGAAACGATCGTCCATATCCGTCTCAAGATA
Source organism: Clostridiales bacterium (assembly GCA_021203005.1). Taxonomy (GTDB): domain Bacteria; phylum Bacillota; class Clostridia; order Lachnospirales; family Lachnospiraceae; genus Eubacterium_I. The sequence goes on from JAJQCB010000224.1 coordinate 22,243, forward strand.
GCAGCCGCGCATGCCGCCGGTCCACTGGCTGTTTAAAAACTCCAGGTCGCCGTCCTCCAGAATCTGGTAGGCATTCACGCCAAGATCGGTGATCGCATACAAAAACTGCCCGTTATTGGATACCAGGACGTCCGAAGGATTGTCCACCGGAATCACCTTTCTCTCCGTCATCGTCCACGTATCTGTGTCGATATCAAAAATATAAATTCCATCGCTCTTTCCCTGGGTGTAGGTGCCGACATAAGCTACGTAGCGGTCTTGGTTCATAACCTAATCCTCCTCTTTTCTGCGCAGGACATCAAACTCCTCCATGGGATGTCCCAGATCAATCAATAAAACCTGCTTCGGATGCGGCGCGGATTCCATCTCCTCACCGTCTTCATTGACAATACGGTTAACCCGCACTTCTACATTATCACCGTTCGGCTTCATAATTTCAATAGTTTCTCCCACAGAAAATTTATTTTTCTGCTCGATCCGGTACAATCCCTCCGCTGTTTTCTCCTCCACAACCCCCAGATAAGTATAATTTTTTACATACGTATTACTGTCGTAGATCTGCGTCTCCTCATTCGGCTTTCCGAAAAAGAAGCCAGTTGTAAACTGCCGGTAGGTGCAGCTGGTGATCTGCTCCCGGTACCAGTCCATATGAGCCCTATACAGAGCCGGGTCTGCCAGATAATCGTCGATGGCCTTCCGATAGGTCCGGGCCACCGTGGCCACATACAGCGCCGTCTTCATCCTGCCCTCGATCTTGAAACTGTCAATGCCGCTCTCCACCAGCTCCGGGATATGCTCAATCATGCACAGATCTTTGGAATTAAAAAGAAAAGTACCCCTCTCATTCTCATAGACCGGCAGGTACTCCCCCGGCCGCGTCTCCTCCATGACCGCGTACTTCCAGCGGCAGGGATGCGTGCAGGCTCCCCGGTTGGCGTCCCTCCCGGTAAAAAAGTTGCTGAGCAGGCATCTCCCGGAATAGGAAATACACATCGCACCGTGTACGAAAGTCTCCATCTCCAGTTCAGGCGGTATATGGCTGCGGATCTCCCGCAGCTCCGCCAGGGAAAGCTCCCGGGCTGTCACCACCCGCTTCGCTCCCAGCGCATGCCAGAACTGATACGTACCGTAGTTCGTGTTATTCGCCTGGGTACTGATGTGAATGTCAATCTCCGGACAGACTTCCCGTGCGATGGAAAATACGCCGGGATCCGAGATGATCAGGGCATCCGGCTTCATCGGCCGCAATTCTTCAAAATAAGACCTGACTCCTGCCAGGTCTTCGTTATGTGCCAGAATATTCGCTGTGATATAGACTCTGACCCCGTGTGCATGGGCAAAAGTAATCCCCTGCGCGATCTCCTCCATGGAAAAATTCTTCGCTTTCGCGCGGAGACCGAAAGCCTCGCCGCCGATGTAAACGGCGTCGGCGCCGAAAGCCACCGCTACTTTTAAGACTTCCAGGCTGCTCGCCGGGATCAGGAGTTCGGGTTTTTTCATGAAAATTATACCTCTGCTTTTCTAATGCACGGAACCGGTTTTTATTTGATGCGAACACGTTGATTTGCTCATTTTTTTCCGCCGCCGATTGACAGGCTTCTCCGTAAACTCGCCTGCAAGCAGGCTCAGACAATACTTCGAAGCCAGTCGCTATGCTCAAAAAATTTCACAAATCTGCCTACCGTTCACCTCAAATAAAAACCGGTTCCGCGCAGCCAACTTTGTAAAATACCACGACTTAAATAAATTTCTTTACACTTACTGCTACCCCATCTCCCACCGGCAGTATCGCTGTGGTGAGCTGGTCGTGGTGGGTCAGCGTGTAGAGATATTCCCGCATCCGCTTATGGATGGTGCGGTTCCTCCGGGTGACGGCATATCTGGATTCGATGATGTCGCCTTCCTGGAGGACGTTGTCGGAGAGAAGCACGCCGCCCGTTTTCAGAAGGCGGAGTACGTCCTCGAAAAAATGGATGTACTGCCCCTTTGCCGCGTCCATAAAGATCAGGTCATAGGTGCCGTCCAGTGTTTTCAGGATATCCGCCGCATCCCCTTCCAGCAGGGTAATCTGTTCTTCTCTGCCTGCGCGCCGGAAGTTCTCTCTGGCGATGGGAATTCTTTTTTCATAATTCTCTATGGTGGTAATCTGTGCCCGGACGGGATTGTACTCCGCCATCAGCAGCGCTGAGAATCCGACGGCAGTCCCCACTTCCAGAATCTTTTCCGGACGGTGCAGAGCCAGCATAACCTTCAGAAAGCTCTGCGTTTCAGGACGGATGACCGGGACATACGTTTCCCGTGCCTCCCGCTCAATCTGTGTCAGAAGCGGCGTATTTCCCTTGCTGAGGGAGTTGATATAAGTCGCAAACCGTTCCTCTACGATCATGGCGCATCGTCCACCAGCACATCGTCAAATTCCAGGCAGGCGATCAGCTCACGGTTTATGTTCTGCACAATTTTGCAGACCGCCACCTCCGCGTCCATAAACTCTCTCACCACCGGATCCTGATACAGATCCTGATATTCTGTCATCAGACGATCTGACTCGGCAAACAGGTCGATCGACTGATCGGAATTCTGCAGCAGGTAATTCTTCTTCCGGAATTCCATGAGGCGTTTTTCCTTTTTCGGAAATTCACGCACTTTCTCCCGGGCATCACGATATCTGTGAAACTGCTCCGATTCTTTTATCACTTCAATCATGCCGTCCAGGCTTTCTTTTATCGTCTGCATTCTACATCCTTTCCTGTCTGCTTTACACTTCCATAATGATCGGGATCAGCATCGGGCGCCGCTTGGTCTTTTTCCAGACAAAATCGCCCAGCGCATCCCGGATCTCAGACTTAATTTTTCCCCAGTCTGTGATATGCCGGTCCACCATGCGGTACACCGCCTCGTTGACCACCTGCTGCGCTTCATCCATCAGGCTCTCGGACTCCCGCACATAGACAAAACCGCGGGAGACGATATCCGGTCCGGCCAGAAGCTGTCCGCTGCCCGATTCCAGAGTCAGCACCACAATGATAATGCCGTCCTCCGCCAGGTGCTGGCGGTCGCGCATAACGATATTTCCCACATCGCCGATTCCGAGACCGTCCACAAAGACAGAACCATGGGGCACCGTCCCCACAACCTCTGCGCTTTCCTCATCAATTTCCAGGACATCTCCGGAATCCAGCATCAGAATGCGGTCTTTCGGGATGCCGAGTGTCGCCGCCAGCTGCGCCTGCGCTTTCCGGTGCTTATACTCGCCGTGTACCGGAATAGAATACTTCGGCTGCAGAAGGGAATAGATAAGCTTGATTTCCTCCTGGCAGGCATGACCGGACACGTGCGTATCCTGGAAAATCACGTCCGCACTCTTCTGATACAGCTCGTTGATAATGCGGGACACCGCTTTTTCATTACCGGGAATCGGATTGGAGCTGAACACGATCAGATCGTTGGGCGTGATCCTGACCTTTTTATGCGTGCCGTTGGCCATCCGTGAGAGCGCCGCCAGCGGTTCCCCCTGGCTTCCGGTGGTAATCAGCACCATCTTCTCATCCGGATAATTTTTCATATAGTCTTCTTCGATCAGCGTATTATCCGGAATATCCAGATAGCCCAGCTCCGAGGCGATGGAGATGATGTTTACCATACTCCTTCCCTCAACGACTACTTTCCGCCCGAACTTGCAGGCTGTGTTGATAATCTGCTGTACCCGGTCAACATTTGACGCAAAAGTAGCTATAATAATCCGCTGCGTTTTATGATCAGCAAAAATCGAATCGAACACCTTGCCGACGGTACTCTCCGTCATGGTAAATCCGGGGCGTTCCGCGTTGGTGCTGTCGCACATCAGAGCCAGCACACCCTTCTTTCCGATCTCGCCGAAACGCTGCAGATCAATGGCGTCGCCGTAAACCGGCGTGTAATCCACCTTGAAATCCCCCGTGTGCACAACGATACCCGCCGGCGAATAAATAGCCAGCGCCGCCGCATCCTGAATGCTGTGATTCGTCTTGATAAACTCCACACGGAAGTCGCCCATATTGATATGCTGTCCGTAGCTGACCACTTTTCTCCTCACCTTATCGAGAAGATCATGCTCCTCCAGCTTGTGCTCGATCAGACCCATGGTAAGCTTGGTCGCATAGATCGGCACATTGACCTCCAGCAGCACATAGGGGAGCGCTCCGATGTGGTCCTCGTGTCCGTGGGTAAAGAAAAATGCTTTGACTCTCTCAATATTGTCCTGCAGATAGGTGATAACAGGCACGCAGAGATCGATGCCGTACATGTCGTCCTCCGGAAATGCCAGTCCGCAGTCCACCACAATAATACTGTCTCCATACTCAAAGGCAGTAATATTCATCCCTATGGATTCCAGTCCGCCCAAAGGGATGATGCGCAATTTGGAATTGTTCTGTTTCTTCAAATAAATACCTCCGTTATTATATTTTCCGTTCTGATTCCCGGTTTGCAGCAGAAGCAAACCCGAAAGATGATACTTTGGATTCCATCCGCTTATCCCCTGTATCATCAAAAATCTAAGACAGCTTTCAGCTCGTCACTCGAAGTCAATATCCTCCAGCATCTCGGCAAAGACCTTTGAAATCGCGCCCAGTTCTACCTCATCCTCCACCATAGCGTAGATGATATCGTCCTCGTCTGTCTGTATCTCTTTTAAAATGTACGCAAGGGAATCCGCTTCTTCCTCCTCGGTCACAAGAAGATAGGTAACTCCTCCGATACATGTCTGCTCTAATACGTAAAATAAGACTTCCTCCCCGGATTCGGGGTCTGTAAAAGTAATGTTCTCCATGTTGCTGCTCTTTCTCTGACATGACTATGCCGGGTACATGTACTCCGCTTATAATTTATTTTCGGAAAACATTTGCCGTCAATCCTTCTGTCAATTTCTTTTTATTTGCAGATTATAAAAAATGCCTCAGTTCTCGCTGTTATGGCAGGAATCCAGATAGCTTTGAAGGATAAAAACCGCCGCCAGCTTGTCGACATAATCTTTCCTGTCTTCCCTGCGGATACCTCCCTCCATCATGGCGCGGTCCGCCATCACAGTGGTCAGGCGCTCATCCTCCAGAATCACTTCCAGACCGGTTCTTCGCACCAGCATATCTTTAAACTCCACGGTTTTCTCACACCGCTCTCCCTCCGAATTGTTCATGTGCTTCGGGTAACCGAGGACAATCCTGTCCACATCATACTCCCGGATCAGTTCCTCTATCCGTGCAAGAGTCTGCCGAAGCTTTCCGGGAGATTTTCTCCGTATGATCTCCACGCCCTGCGCGGTCAGAAACAAAGGGTCGCTCACCGCAACCCCCACTGTTTTGGAACCGTAATCAAGACCCATGATCCGCATTGATCGCTCTCCTATTCCCATCCGTGCTTCTTCACATAATCCTTCAGCACTTCCTCCACCAGCTCATCCCGCTCCACCTTCATAATCAGGCTGCGCGCGTTGTTGTGGCTGGTGATGTATGTAGGATCCCCCGACATAATATAGCCGACGATCTGGTTGATCGGGTTATATCCCTTCTCCAGCATCGCCTTGTAGACTATCTCGAGCACATCCCGCAATTTCAGATCCGGTGCCTTATGGACTTTGAAATACTGTGTGTTGGTAATATTCTGCATTTCTTCATCCTCATACATGTAAACAACTCGGTCGGGCTTCCCGTGCGCCCACTCTTTTTTATTCTATACTATTATCTGAAAAAATTCAACCTTCATTATTTTGTTTTCCAGAGATTCCTCCGTCCGGTATCGGATTTTCACGTATTCCGGGGTAAAACCCTCATAAAATGTGTCGCCGTCTTTTATGACCGCTTCCTCAAAAAGCACTTCAACCGGCTTTCCTTCATACCATGCGGCAAAGCTTTTTTTCTGTTCCGCCGCGATTGCCATCAGGCGATGACTGCGCTCTGCTTTGACCGCAGAGGGAATCTGTCCCTCCATCCGGTCAGCCGCGGTCCCCTTTCTCCTGGAATACTGAAATACGTGAATTTCATAAAAGGACACGCGCTTTGCAAACGCACAGGTCCCGGCAAACTCTTCCTCTGTCTCGCCCGGAAATCCGACAATAATGTCCGTAGTCAGCGCCGGATGCTCATAGTATTGCCGCAAAATCTCACATTTATGAAAATATTCTTCCGTCGTATACTTCCGGTTCATCCGCCGCAGAACTGTATCGCTTCCGCTCTGCAGGGAAAGGTGAAAATGAGGACATACCTTCTCCATCTTCGCCAGTTCGCTCACAAACTCCTCCGTGATAATCCCCGGCTCCAGAGAACCCAGTCGGATCCGCCGTATGCCTTCCACAGCGTGTACGCTCCGGATCAGATCCAGCAGAGTATAGCCCAGGTCAATCCCGTAAGAGCTCAGGTGGATACCGGTCAGCACAATTTCCTGAAAACCGTTCTCCGCCAGTTCTTTCGTCTCCCGGACGACATCTTCCATCTTTCTGCTCCGCACCCGCCCTCTCGCGTAGGGGATGATACAGTAGCTGCAGAACTGATTGCAGCCGTCCTGCACCTTTAAAAATGCACGGGTATGCTCCGCCGGATGCGACACATGCAGCTCCTCGTAAGGCTGACCCGGCTGGTTGATGTCGAGGATTGCGGAAGTACTCTCATATTCTTCCAGCAGCGCAATTAGGTCCTTCTTACAGTTATTTCCGATCACAATATCAATCGCGGAATCCTCCGCCGCCTGCTCCGGGCTGGTCTGCACATAGCAGCCGGCAGCCACCACAATGGCTTCCGGGTTCAGCTTCCGGGCGCGGTGAATCATCTGCCTGGATTTGCGGTCCGCCACATTCGTAACAGAGCAGGTATTGATCACATAAACATCCGCTTTCTGATGAAATGGGACAATCTCGTAACCGGCCTCCTCCAGCATCTGCTGCATGGCCTCTGTCTCATAAGAATTCACTTTGCATCCCAGGCTGTGTAGTGCTGCCCGTCTCATAAATCAAATCCTTTCTTATCAATTACTGACTTATTAATTACTTATTAATTGCAGTAATTTATGTTGACTTTTGCCAAAAATCACGATATTATGTGCGTGGATATGGTTACGTATATCAGGATGAACTTTCGGGGAGGTGTTAGCAATGAAAAAAGTTCTCGTATCCTTAAACTCTATTGATAAACCTGAATTATTCACGGCGACCTGATTTTTCCATATACCAGACACCGATGT
>JAJQCB010000307.1 GCA_021203005.1 Clostridiales bacterium
CATCTATATAAACTATTGTCATTATATCATCATAAATCTGGTCTTACAATGGGTAAATCGGACCGGAAGCAGCGTTTGACGGAAAACAGCTACTCCGCCAGGCGCACATGGAGAAAGGAGCTGTAAAAAAACAGCTCCTTTATATGCATATATTTTTCTGGCGGCTCATCTTATAGGGAAAAACTGTGATTCTATTCCATCGCAAGGTGCTGTAGAATATTTACCTGGTGCTTCATCGCTTCCAGCGTATCCTCACACCGCTTCTCTGGGATCAGCTCAGATGCAAACAATATCTCGGCTGCATCGCCAAAAAATGACGATAAAGTGCTGTAATCAATACAAGAAAGATTTTGAATGTTTGCCATCTGTTCTAATGCCTTCTCCCCAATCCCGGAGCCAAACGGTTTTGTGTAGTAATCTGAGCTTTTCTCAGCCTTTACTATAGGCTCCCTGTTCCAGAGAGAATTTCCACTGTCAAAAACAGGTGCCATGGAAAGATATTCCAGGGTTTCCACATCCCGTATAAACCCGAAATTATTGTAGTGGCGGTCGTCATTGCCAATAATGAAATCGCAGACAAACATACGGTTTAAGAAGTCCCCCGCCCTTCCCAGGCCCAATCCATGAATACGCTTCAGAAGCCCCTGATACGTGTTTCTGCTGTATGAAAAATCATTGATCAGGATATCAAATGCGGGGATGAATTCCTCGTTATCGTGCAGCATGTTGGGGCAAACAGCATAAATGCCGTCTTTATCACAACGAATCTCATAAGAAATGTACTCATCCGGGTCGAATATATATTTATGCAAAGCAGTGGCTACAGCTTCCCCGTATACATCCAAAGCCATCGGGTTTGCACTCTTCTTGTATAATACACGTGAACCGTCCGGATCGATCGACCATTTCTTCTTCATATTTCCATTCAGGGATGAACTTGGATTGAGAAGAGCCAGGCTGCCCCCTTTTACACGCTCCGGCACCTGGCTGTGAAGTGTAACCATGCCCAGGTCATCGGAAAAATCGTTATCAAAATAATTGATGTCTGTCCACTTAAGGCTTCCGCTGTTTACCCAGTACCTGTCCGATAAGGACAAACCATGGTTCATATCCAGCAATGTTCGCGGATCTGTGATATTTAAAGTATCCAACACAAAATCCAGCCCGGATCTTGTGATAGGTATGGCACGCCTCTGCCACCAGGCATTAAACGTATCTTCCGTAATACTGCCATCCGTCCGCAGGAGAGCCGGGGAGGCATATTCCGGGTTCATTATTTTACGGATATCTGTACATACATGTGCCCCTGTATGGTACGAGAATTCCATGACCGGGGTATCCTGGTTCATTAATGTAAGCCGGACAATATCTCCCATACTCTTCCTTTCCTTTCCGACGTGATAAAATTAAAATCCTTACGTACCTAATGAGATACCTAAATTCTTCTTTCCCGCCGTTTCTGTATATCAACAATATCAATCTTATTTAATTCCTCAAAAAACTCATTCTGGAATTTGGAAAAATATGTTTTTATCTCTTCCCAATTATAATCCACCATTGTTTCCGGCAATTTTTCTGAATCAGCATCATCAAAGTAATTTAACCCCATACCTATATAAGAAAAATCTCTGTTTGTTCCGAATTTAATATATAATCCCTCTACAAGATCTTTTGCTGAAAAATCCGTGTTTTGCAGAATCTGGTATAAATCAAAAAAATCCTTTTTTGCACCACGTCCACCAATTGCAACTGCTTTCATAGCAGCAATATCATCTATGCTTGCCATATTGAGACCTGGAAAATCATTATCAGAAACATACGGTTTTAACATCGTATTCGGATAGTGGAAAAAGGTAACCTGAACTCCATTAATACTTACATCGCATGTACCTGTCGTGATATTAAGAATGCGCGTTTTACCTATTTGCGTGACAAGCTGTAAATGCAGATTTTCAGTATTGAACTCTTTCGGGACGAAAAAATCAAAATCATACGATTCTCTCCATCCTGTCTGCAATGATAATGCTGTACCTCCCGCCATGTAATACTCATTCAGATGAATTTTCGATGCTATAGTTCTCAGTAAAATTGCGCGATCTGAATCTATTATTTCCAAATGGCTCAATATGACCACATCTCCCTTCCACCGGCGCTTTCCATTCTATAATATGCCATCTCACTCCTCTTTAAATGATATTTCTTTTGAAGGTAATTGGCCACAATAGGATTTAAAGCTCTTCGGTGCTTCGCAGCTTCTTTTACTTCATCATCGGTATATGACTGATGCACCCATCTTATTCCCGGCATACCTCCATGTGTATATAAACGCGTTATGATGAAATCCTTATCCTCTGCAATATCCAATTCCTCCCAGTTTGTATCCCAGAAACAATGTTGAAATTTATCTGGTATTTGATTCCTCACGAAATATACCTCTCTCATAATAATAGGTTTGCTTTGTAATTTGTCTCGATTTTATTATAATCTACCATAAAGCCAACTTTAAATCAACTCAAGCATTTTAGGTGGAATACCTGATATGAAAGGTAAAAACAAACCGCCATGCATCACACACAGCGGTCTGTTCCCATTGTTTCATTCCATCCCGGAATCTATGCACTCCCGGTATTTCTTCTGCGTCGTTATTTCCGGTCCGCCAGAGCGTCATCCAGCGTTTTTCCGGCTGCCGCACGATACTTATCATCCAGTTCTTTGATATGTTTTTTCGAGAACAGGCACATCAGGACAACACCGATCACACCAATGATTGTCAGGAAGATGAATACGGTGCGCACACCCATCACAGCGGAAGCGCCGCCTGTGCCGATCAGTACGATAATGATGGTCGGGCCGGCTGCCTCAAAGATATTGGAAATCGGGTTGATCACACCGAACACTCCCGGGAAATCCTCACGTCTCCAGTACTGTGCGGAGACAGATACGGAGAAGTTGGAGGATGCGCCCATATACAGAGCGATGAAAATCATGGCTGCTGCCAGAGGAGCGCCCGCGCCGGTGGCGACAGCGGCAACACCGAGGATGCCTGCTATGATCATCAGCGACATACCGATGATCATGGCTCTCTTTGTACCGAACGCCGTGTCAAGGACACCAACCGTATAGCTTCCGATCGCACCTGCTACTGCAACACCCAGCATTACCATCGTATAGTTCAAGCCCTCAAACGCACCAACAATCGCACTTGACTGTGTCATAACACCGGAGGAACCGATCAGCAAAATACCACAGTAAACAGCAGCAAACCACATCTCACGGCAGGTAAGAATATGTCCGGCCGTCCACACCGTGGTGCGCTTGTTCTCGATCTCTTCCTCCATCATCTGTTTCGCAACTTCCGGCGTCAGGCTCTTGTCATTATCGCGGAACGCACCGACCTGCTCCGGGTAATCCGTAAGCGCGATGATGCAAACGATGAAACCAACCGTTGCAAGGATCAAAAACGGCAGGAATGATTTGAAGACTGCCGGGGCATTGCCGGTCGCCAGCGGAGACATGGCGGATGTGGCAAACAGACCCGTCATACCGTTCGCAAAGGGAAATGCAATCGTCGCGATTCCCATAACCGTTCCTTTTCTGCGGGGGAACCACTGTCCTGCCAGTACGCTCAGCAGGAATACGCCGTATGTAGTAACAGACACGTTCTCAATGAAAAACAGCACCTGCCACAATCCCACCATGCTGCACTGTCCGATGGACATATCAATCGGAATCAGGCACATCGCATAGGCACAGACAATTGCGATCAGGCCAATGAAACAGGCCAGCCTTTTTACACTCTTAATTCTTCCAAACAAACGGGAAAGGATCAGCTGAATCACCACGCCGACAATGGATCCCACGGTCAGCAACATACCGGTGATCGTAGCTCCGCCGTAAAAATCCGATAATATGTTTACCGGATAATTACGGAATACCATAAAGGAAACCATGCCCGTGAACATGACAAAGATGAGTATCCATCCGCGGGCGCCAAAACCCATTGACTTTTTCTGTTGCATAAGTAAACCCTCCTCATAAAATTAAATGTTTGCGAAGTTTATGAAAAAATCATATAAACCTACTAAAAATATTTTAACACGGCATTTTTTCTCTGTCAATATTTTAACAAATTTTGCACCGTTTGCGCTTCTCTTTTTCACCTTTTTGCACAAAGTTATTTATAAAAATATGTTTTTATATTATTTTCTTTACTTGTTTCAAAGTAAAATTACTGTTATTTTAAACATATTTCATAAAGCAACAGAAGTTCCAGACACATTGTCATTCATCAATAGATGTGCCCATATTTTTCACAGGCCTGATTCACGGCAAACAATTTCCCGCCCGGTGCATACTGTGC
>JAJQCB010000124.1 GCA_021203005.1 Clostridiales bacterium
GGCTTGCGATTTCAGAGGAAACCGCACTCTGCGAGGCATACATGGGGAAATTCCCAGTCGTCTCGATCAGCTTAAAGGGAATCGATGCAGGCGATTATGAAACTGCGCGCGGTCTGGCCGTAAAGATCATCAATGAGGAAGCACGGCGACTGAGTTTCCTTCTGGAAAGTGAAAAGTTGTCCCTAGAAGACAAGAAGCTGCTTTCCGATCTGCTGAAAAAAGAGATGGACGATGAGACGCTGATCTGCAGCCTGAGAGAGCTCTCGGAACTACTCCATAAACACTACGGGAAAAAGGTAATCATTCTGATCGACGAGTACGACGTGCCTCTGGCAAAAGCGCACGCCGGGGGCTACTATGATCGAATGGTTCTGCTGATCCGCGACCTGTTCCATCAGGCGCTCAAAACAAATGAAAACCTGTATTTCGCCGTGATGACCGGCTGCCTGCGCGTGGCAAAGGAAAGTATTTTCACCGGGTTGAATAATCTACGGGTTTTTTCCATCGCCACAGCAGGATTTAATGAGTATTTCGGCTTTACTGATCCGGAAGTGAAAGCGATGCTGCAATACTATAATCTGACAGAGAAATACGACGCAGTCCGGGAATGGTATGATGGATACCGGTTCGGAAATTCTGATGTTTATTGCCCCTGGGATGTGATCAGTTATTGTGCGGAACTTTGCATGGACAATATGACGGAACCAAAGGACTACTGGTCGAACACCAGCGGTAATGATGCGGTGCGGCATTTCCTCGAAGGAGCAGACGCCGGAGCGACGAAGGACGAAATCGAATCACTGGTGGCAGGTGAGACCGTGACAAAGGAAATCCACGAGGATCTGACCTACAACCGGCTTTATGATTCCATCGACAATATCTGGAGCCTGCTGTTTACAACAGGCTACCTGACGCAGCGCGGCAGACCGGATGGTAAGCTGTATCAGCTGGCAATCCCAAACCGGGAGATTCGTAACATCTTCACGGAACAGATTATGAAAATGTTCCGTGAAGACGTGGCAAATGACGGCGAAGCGCTGCGGGTCTTCTGCGCTGCCCTGCAGAGCGGCGACGCGGCGGAGACAGAGCGCCTCTTTACGCTCTATCTTGGCAGAACGATCAGCATCCGGGACACCAGTGTCCGGAAAGAGCGGAAAGAAAGCTTCTACCATGGAATATTGCTGGGCATTCTCGGTTTCAGGAACGGCTGGATCGTCCGGTCGAACGCAGAGTCCGGCGACGGCTACAGCGACATTCTGATCGAGATCGACAGCGCTGACACCGGGATCATCATCGAAGTGAAATACGCAGAGAGGGCGGCTTTCGCCGCGGCCTGCCGGGAGGCGATGGTGCAGATCGAAACGACCGGCTACACGGCCAGATTGAAGGACGAGGGCTTCCACACGATCTACAAGTACGGCATCGCCTGCTTCCGAAAGCGCTGCCGGGTCGTGTGTGAGAAGGAAATCATACCGGAGGAGGAGTAAAAGAGCCTGACGGGTCAGTCGTTTCTGGGATCCGCTTCGTCCGGATACACCGTAAACCTCATCGATCCATCCGCATTGCTGTACATCATAATCAGTACGGTTCCTTCCGTCCCTGCACTCGTGATCGTTCCATACAGCCGCGCAAACTCTTCCATATAGGCCAGATAATAATCGGCGTAGTCCGCGCTTCCACAGCAGGTAACGGCAGTGCCCCAGGTATTCCGTACCGTCTGAAGGGTATCATACATCACGGACGCATTCTCCGAAGACGCCCCCGAGCTGACATACTGTCTGTACAGAGCGTGACAGCCTTCACAGTTTCTGATCGCTGGCAGCATGGTGGACGTGCCGGATGTCCAGGCTGCTTCGCAGATCAGGTTGGGATCGTTGACAAGGCCATTGCCATCGCCCCAGTTTTTCAGGGCTTCCACCAGCGCGTCCGCCGTGCTGTACACAGACGTGCAGGTATGATCCACACTCCTGTAATTTTGATTCAGATAGGTGAGAAAAGACAGATTATACACCAGGCGACAGACATCACGGTTGAGCTTCTGCGTATACCGCTCACCTGAGCTGTCCGCCTTCACCCAGGCCGCCAGAAATGTTTCCTTTCCATCCGCGGCTATCCGTGCGGCAAAATCACTCACATCCCTGGCGCACAGGCCCTCATCCGCCCAGTCTTTCAGTTCATCCAGGAAAAACTGTCCATCGGACAGAATGCTGGGCAGCGTATAGGAAGCCCAACCGCCGTACTGCAGCTTCACGTCCGCCCAACCGACTCCATAGGCATCAATCATCACTTCATATGTCCCGCCATCCGTGACAACCCCATTTGACTGAATAGTGGGCAGGTCGGAAGAAAAGCCTGCGCCGACCGTATGTCCGTCTGCAGGGCCATGGATTGTTTCCTGCTCGCCCAGAAAAACAAGGGGCGTAAAAGCAGTTGTCTTTGTACTTCCCTCGTCTGCATCGAGTTGTGTTTCATCCGCTGTGTAATAAGCGCTTACCAGACCTTTATTCAGGAGACTGTGAGTTCGGCAATAGTATGTCTCTGAATAGTTTACCATATTTTCTTCTGGAATATAGTATTCCTGTGCAGAGCCGTTCAGAAATCCCGAATATAGAGAATACCTGACAGTAACAGATCTATAATCGGAGGCAAATCCCTTTACGAATTTCACACCTGTTCCCAGACTGGATACTTTACTTAAAGCGCAGGGCTCCTCCTCGTTTGTGACCGTGGCTCCTGAACTATAGGCCGTCGCCCCGTCCGTGGTCAGCAGGACGAATCCACCCGGCAGCTGAAGGCCGCTCGACTCTCCCGGCACCTGCACCGGAGCCGTCAGGTCATGTGTATGGGAACCGATCTGCGCCGCATGGAGAATATCTTCCACGGTCTGTTTATCCGCTGCTTTTTTGGCAGCATTCGTATATCCAACATACGCCGTCACACCCACGCCTGCCAGAATCGCCAGAATCGCGGTCAACACAATCAGTTCAATCAAGGCGAACCCTCCATACAGGAAAACGTGCATTGATACCAGATCACTTCTTCCGAAATCTGTCGGTTACCGTAGCACAATTTTCGCTTATTTTGCTCCTTCTTTCCCGAAATGCGCCTGAAAGCGCCCGAAATGCCTAAAATGCACATTGACTTCAACAAATGCCCCCGATACAATTAAACGCAAATATGGTTGCGGAAGATACCTTCCTTAAACCTGTCGAGGGAGAAAACGGAACGATGTTGATATTATTACTTGTGCTTCTGGGATTTATATTTGCACCGGCATTCATTCCTGCGCTTCTGATTCTGCTTCTACTCTATTGGCAATGCCACAGAGAACCAAGGAAGCGCTATGAGGAATCGAAGTATTTCGCAGAAACTCACAACGAGTACAGAAAAGTACACTCTGACAAGGGCGCTTACGGAGAATACTTGACATGGGGCTATCTTCAGAATCTTCCCGGATACAAAAAGTTCCTGCATAATTGCTACCTTCCAAAAGATAATGGACACAGAACATACCTGACGGTTCCCTACAGGGGCAAATGATCTGTCCACGCTGCGGCGGCAAACTTGTATTGAGAACTGCAACCAGAGGCGCTCATGCGGGAAACCGGTTCCTTGGTTGCTCTCGCTATCCCCACTGCAAATACATCAGAACCCTCAACATGCAAGCAAACGATGCCTGATGCCAGACAAAGCGCCGAAAAAGCAACCACAACATTTTGAGCCTTCATTTCATAATCTCCTTCTGTCTATGTATAATAGCTTCCAATTATCACGCACGTCTTACGATCCCCCTTAAAGTTCATCACACCGTCAATATTTTTCCTTCATGCGGTTCTGAATTTTCTTCTTTGCACAAGGGGCAGTGACCACCGTTACGATCGTCAGGATAATGGCCAATGCCAGAATTGCGATACCGCTGTAAAACATCAGTTGTCCCATGACTTTCTCCCTTCAAATTCCATTCATTTATAATGGATTGGCTCGAGTTGCACTCACCACCATATTCCTCATATCCGTATGATGCGTTGAAAACGGACACAAATAGCGTTCCACAAGCCGCAGCGCCATCCTGCTTCAGCGGAGTTCCCACTTTCAAGCTTGTTTATCACATTCTCCCCGCAATTTCACTCTTTATAGAGAATTGGCATTGACCAGATATCAGCTCCTTCGACTAAAACCTCATATGCCATCAATCCGGCAGTATAGCCGAGGTCATAATAATCTTCTTCGATCTGCGAATTATTCAAATCTGACGTGCCGGAAACATTTCTCCCTGTCGTCCCATCCCAATTCTCATCCCCTAACCCGGATAAACCGGAATAGTTTTGCATTTCCCCAGCTTTTTGATATAC
>JAJQCB010000195.1 GCA_021203005.1 Clostridiales bacterium
GATGTCGTGGACAGAACCTCGGAAACGATCGTCCGTCTTATGCCGAAAGGCTGATTATGGAAAAGCTAAGATGAACACAGAACGCCGTCACCTGCGGCGCCGGAGGAGGAAGAGCCTTCTGTGCGCAGGCGGCGGCGTTTTTGCGTGCTTCGGAAAATATCGACAAAATAGGAAAACGATAGAAACGTTCATAAAAATTTTGATTACTGGTCAAAGTGCTGTTTTTTCTCGATGAAAATGCAAATCAGTAGTCAATTTAATGTGAAAATATAACAAAAATTTTTAAAACGAATCAAAACATCCGTAAAAATTACGAAACGGTCGTAAAACGGCTTGAAAATAATGATCATTTTATGTACAATACAGGAAACGGAAATTTCAGGAGCGGTCTTTGCGGGGACGGGAGGATATGCGCAGATGAAAGCGAGCCGTACATGCGTCAACAGTCGGAGAGAGAAGATTTTGGAGAGTGTGCGTGAGAACGGGAATGCGTCCGTAAACAATCTTTCCGATCTGTTCCAGGTGTCCCAGCTGACCATACGACGTGATTTACAGTATCTTGAGGATCATCGGCTGCTGGAGCGCTTTTACGGGGGCGCCAGATTTACGGACAGCTGTGAAGACCAGCAGAGCGCGGACGATCAGAGACAGTTCAGAAGAGAGAAAATCGCCAGATACGCGGCGGGCCTTGTGGACGACGGGGACAGTATTTTTATCAATACAAGCTCCACGGCGCTGGCGATGGTGAAATATATCACACGGAATAATATAAAAGTCTTTACGAATAACGGCAACATTATAAATGAAAAGATTCCGTCCGGCGTCACGGTTTTCCTGCTCGGAGGAGAACTGCGGTACAAGAAAGGCGCCATGGTGGGCGATTTCGCCATGAACAACCTGATGCAGATGACTGCCAGAAAGTGTTTTATCGGCTGTGGCGGAATCGATCCGGATACAGGCATGACGACGGAGCTCCTGAACGAGGTGAACCTGAACAGGACGATGTTTGAGAGAGCCAGCGAGGTGGCTTATTTTCTCGCGGAAGGTTCTAAGTTCGGAAAACGGTGCAGCTTTGTGTCCTGCCCGCCGCAGCTCGTGACAAACATTATTACAGACGGGGAGGCCCCGCCGCAGTTGATTACAAAGTTCCGGAAGATGGGGACTCAGGTGTATCAGATTGGTCAGAAAGCCCTCTGATCAGACAGGACAGGAATGATATCCCGGCGGACAGGCGCGCAGCCCGCGGGGCGTTAGATAAATAAAAAAGAAAGAAGGAGAAGGTTATGAGTTACATTCTGGATCTATTGTTAAAACAGATCTTCACACAGCCGTTCCTGCTGCTGGCGATCGTCGTCTTTATCGGTTACATGGCGATGGGACAGAAGGTTTCCAAGGCGCTGATCGGAGCCTTCAAGGCTTCCATCGGAATCATTGTTATGAACATCGGTTCCGGAGCGCTGTCCACGAACTTCGGGTATCTCCTGACTGCTCTTAAGGAAGCGACAGGGTTGCAGGGAGCAGGTCTGAACACCTATTCCACCATGACGGCCGGTTTTGAGAAGATGGACGCTGTGCTGGGGGACGGCGTGGGAACATCGTGGGGTCTCTACACATTGCTCCTGGCGTTTATTGTGAATCTGATTCTTGTGGCGCTTCGTAAATGGACGAAGATCCGTGCGGTGTACCTGACCGGCAACGCGATGATCGTGTAGTGCGGTATCACCGTATACATTGTCTGGCGTTTCCTGGGCACCGGCATGGTGCCGACCATCATCATCGCATCGACCGTGACGGCTCTCTACTGGGGTATCTTTTCTACCCTGCTGATCAAGCCCACTGCGGTGATCACGGGCGGCGCAAACCTGACGGTGGCGCATCAGCAGATGTTCATGGACTTTGTCGCTTCCAAGGTTGCCCCGAAGATCGGCAATCCGGAGAAGGACGACATCGAGAAGAAGAAGATGCCGGAGTCTCTGAACTTCCTGCAGGACAGCGTTCTGGCGACCCTGCTGTGCATGATTATCGCTGTAGCGGTGATTATGCTTGTGCTGGGCGGCGATGGTATCGCCTATCTGCGTGATGATCTGTTCGGACAGAGCACTTACAAGAATCCGGTGATTTTCCTGCTCTATGTTTCCATCACTCTGACCGCGGATCTGTGGGTCCTGCTTGCCGGCGTTCGTATGTTTGTAGGTGAGCTGATGATGTCCTTCAAGGGTATCTCCGAGAAGCTTCTGCCGGGCGCTGTTGCCGGTGTTGACTGCGCGGCGATCTACGGTTTTGCTCCGAAGTCTGTGGTGCTTGGCTTCCTCTGCGGCGCTGTTGGCCAGATTGTCGGCGTGATCATCCTGATTGTCAGCGGCAGCCCGATTGTCCTGATTCCGAGCTTCATCCCGCTGTTCTTTGACGGCGCGACGGTCGGTATCTTCGCGAATAAGTTCGGCGGCTGGAAGGCGCTGGTGATTATCTGCTTCTGCACTGGACTGATTCAGATCTTCGGTTCCGCGCTGGCAGTTTCCATGCTGGAGCTGACCTGGTGGCAGGGCGTGAGCGACTACGCGACGATCTGGGTTGTCATTACCGCGATCTTCAAGGGAATCGGCTCTCTTCTCGGAATTCCGGTTGTGGGCTGAGTATGATTGTAGAACAGAAATGATTGATTGAAAAGCAGGGCTTCCGACGGCGCGTCCGGAAGCCCATTGCAAAGTAGAAAGGAGAGCAAGATGTTAAATATTTTATGTGTATGCCATAATGGTATGGGGATCAGCATGCTGCTGAAGATCAATGTGAACAATATCTGTATGGATCACGGGATCAGCGCTAATATAGATGCCTGTGCGCACGGCGAGGCGGCCGGGTTTCTGATGAGCACGGACATTGTTCTGACGGATACCAGCATCATCCCGCTCTTGCCGCCGACCGACGCGAAGGTGATCGGAGTGATCAACCTGATGGACAAGGCGGATGTGGAAGAGAAATTACTTGCCTGCATTAAAGAGAATTTTCCCGGCGAACTCTGATAATGCTGTAGAATATAAGGTTTGAGAAATATGGGAATCCTGAATTATCTGCTCTGCATTCTGGCGCTTGCGGTGCTGGTCTGGGAGACTTATCTGGTGCTGCGGCGTAATCGGACGATCATCGTTCCAGAAAAAGACGATTTCTTTGTATTGTGCCTGGTATTGTTTCTGGCCTTACTTGTGCTGAGCCCGGATACAAACGCAGGCATGCTGGAGAGCCTGTGCAACATGCTGATTCTGGCGGCCTTATTCTTTTCCATAGCGGTCAGGAGAGGCATCAGCCAGAGGGGGATTGAGAAGCTGGGATTCGTGATTCCCTGGGATAAGATTCAGAAGATTTATATTGAGCCATATCAGCTCTCAAAGCTGACAGTATTCTTTTATACGGAGGGCAGGCGTTATAAGCTGCTGTTCCCGAAGAGCAGTCTGAGGAAATTAGTTTACGAGATGCAGAAATATTTTCCGGAGATTCTGCTGGAAGAATCATTGACATTGGATTGAAGGAGACATGGAAAGATGACCAGTTATGAAATTATGAAGGCAAACATTCATTTTCAGAACCCGGACCGGATCAGCCTGCGGTTTGACCGGATTGCGGGAAAAGGCGATGTGTGCCGCATTTTTGTGCTCCCTCCCAAGAACAAGAGGGACAACAGCAAAACATACAGCGTTTCGAAGAAGGTTCGCCCGAACGATAACGAGTATGACGAGTGGGGCTGCCTCTGGAGGAGCGATGGAAAGGGATCCAGCATGGGAGAGCCCTGTAATATCGCGCTGCCGGATCTGGAGACGGATCTGAAGGATTATGAATTCTCGGATCCGAAGGCTGAGGGACGTTTTGACGGGCTGGAGGAGGCTCTGAAGCAGGCGGAGGAAAAGCAGCTCTACGTGCAGCTGAACAGTCCGCAGTGCATTTTCGAGAGAATGCACTTCCTGCACGGTTATGAGGATACGCTCTGCGATATTATGGAACTGCCGGATGAAATCAATGAGCTGGCTGAGAAGCTGGCGGATTATCAGATCGGAATTATCGAGGAGGCCTACAGGCTGGGCAAGGGGAGAATCCATTGCTACGACACAACGGATGACTGGGGAACGCAGCAGGCTCTGATGATTCCACCGAGAAAGTTCCGTGAGATTTTCAAACCGCAGTATAAGCGTATTTTTGACACGGCTCACAGATGCGGCATGGATATCCGTTTCCATACGGACGGAAAGATCAACGGAGTGGTCTCGGAAACTCAACGTACAATTGAAACAATTCTGAAAAATTAAGGTA
>JAJQCB010000211.1 GCA_021203005.1 Clostridiales bacterium
TGTCAGTCCGAATCATACGGCAGAAATCGAAGCCTTTTGCGCAGCACAGGGTATTCCCTTCGTGGGAAAAATTCCGTATGACCCGCTGGCAGTAAAGGCAGTCAATGCAGGGATGACCGTTGCGGACATCGAATGTCCTGCCGGTCAGGCAGTTCGGGGTATCTATGCCGCAGTTCTCGGTCTGCTGGATATCAACAAATCTGATGAATGAAGTCTTCCGCCGGAAGCGAATGATTTCTTCAGATTATATATATTAATAAAAAACGAAAAGGAGACTTTACCATGAAAATTGCAGTATCTTGTTACGGAAACCAGATTTGGGCGCATTTTGGCCATTGTGAGAATTTTATGATCTACGAAACGGAAGGAAGAAATATCCTGTCTGAGCAGTCGGTGCCTAATCCCGGGCACAGACCGGGTTTCCTTCCTAATTTTCTTGCCGATATGGGCGTAAAAGTTATCATTTCCGGAGGCATGGGCGGCGGAGCCGTCGATATCTTTAATGAGCGCGATGTGGAGGTCATTCTGGGTGCCCAGGGTGATGCCAGAACCGCTGTCGAAGCGTACCTGCGGGGTGAACTGGAGTCTACCGGTTCTGTTTGTCATGAGCATGAGCACGCTGACGAATGCGGAAATCACTAATTATAACAAGAACAAATGCTGGAACATACAGGCGTGTATGTCTGCCCTACCGGAGCCACAGATACAGAGGACAGCATCATTGATATAGACAAATGTATTGGCTGCGGTGACTGTGCAAATGCCTGTCCATCTTCCGCAATCTCTATGGTTCCGAAAGTGCTGCCGTCCCAGCAGCCAAAGAAAGATGGTGTCGTGGAGGCGTTGCGTGGTCTGGTTCAAAGTAAAGCTCAGGCGGAAACAATCATTTCTGCCTTGCCGGATGCGTTGGGCGCAGCTGTAGAGAAATCCAACCGCCTGATGGCAGAAGACCTTTGCCGGGAGGCAGGTTTCATGCTTCCCCAGAGCAGCAATACGAAATCATTTCCGGAGTCGATCCGAAGTTATCCGGGGATTGACACAGATGTGGTAAAACAATTACTTGATACAATCCAATTTCACGAGAAGGAGGAAATACAAATGGAACTGAAGTTTTACATCTGCGAACATTGCGAAAACATCATTATGAAGGTAAAGGATAAGGGTGTCCCTGTTATGTGCTGCGGCCAGAAGATGACAGAGATTATCCCCGGCACCACAGACGCAGCTGCGGAAAAGCACGTCCCCGACTACAAGGTAGAAGGAAATCTTGTTAAGGTGAATGTCGGCTCGGTGGATCACCCGATGCTTCCGGAGCATTATATCGAGTGGATTGCCCTCAAGACAAAGCAGGGCGTTCAGATCAAGGAACTGCAGCCAAGTGAAAAGCCCGCGGCGGTTTTCGCTCTCAGCGAGGGTGATGCAGTGGAGGCGGTTTACGCTTATTGTAATCTCCACAGCCTCTGGAAAGCATAAGGAGAATGTATTTATGAATCGATTACAGGGAAAAGTTTCTTTGATTACCGGTGCCAACTCTGGCATTGGCCGCCGTACAGCGGAGGTTTTTGCCGATGAAGGCTCCGATCTGGTATTAGTAGCAACAGATTGTATAACCATTGTTGGCGGCGTAGCAGGCGGAGCACTCTTCCGACTGCGGAATAGACCAGCTTTAATGGGGACTCCTAACATATTTCCGATTATTTTTAACATATGCCAATAATAATTGTTGATATATGTTAAAAACCAGAGTAAGATATGCATATAGAGGCAGAAATGCAGAATATCTGATCCACATAACCGGAATAGATTTTCAATAGTCTTTGCTTGGAGGCGTTTTTATTCGTCTCATAAACTTCTGCCCGGAAAATATAGAACCATGACACAGATCATTAAAAGGAAAGGAAGGTGGCCGGATGGCGAGACCCACCAAATGCAGAGTAATCTGCCGCTTCCCGCAGACCCTGGAATTTACCCCGACCATAAATGCGGAGGGAAAAGATCCGGTTATTGTGACTGTAGATGAGTTCGAGACGATCCGCCTGATTGACAGGGAAGGGCTCTCCCAGGAACAATGCTGCCGGAGAATGCAGGTTGCCCGGACTACGGTACAGAAAATCTATGATTCCGCCCGCGGGAAAATAGCGAAAGCGCTTGTAGAAGGTCTGCCGCTGCGCATTGAGGGCGGACAATATCAGCTCTGCGACGGGCAGAACAATCTCTGCGGAGAAAACAATTGCAGCAAACAGGAAATTTACCATATATTCCAGAAAGAAAAAGGAGATACAATCATGAGAATTGCAGTTACTTACGAAAACGGCCAGGTATTCCAGCACTTCGGCCACACGGAACAATTTATAGTTTACGACGTGGAAGATGGAAAAATCGTTTCCTCCGAGGTCGTCAGCACCAACGGGCAAGGTCACGGCGCACTCGCGGAAGTCTTAAATGCCCTGCAGGCGGACACTCTGATCTGCGGCGGAATCGGCGGCGGCGCGCAGGCTGCTTTGGCTGCTGTCGGAATTCAGCTCTATGGCGGTGTAACCGGCGATGCAGACGCTGCTGTGGAAGCACTTTTAGCAGGAAACCTGGCATATATACCGGATGTCAAATGCAGCCACCACGAAGGCGAACACCATGGCGGAAACTGCGGCGGCCACGGAGAGCACCATCATGGCGATGACTGCAGACATGGGCATTGCGGAAACTGAAATTTCTTAACGATATGAAAAAACGGAGGGTATAATCATGGAAATGAAATTTTACATCTGCGAACATTGCGGAAACATCATCATGAAAGTAAAGGATCAGGGCGTCCCGGTTATGTGCTGCGGCCAGAAGATGACGGAGATCGTCCCCGGCACGACAGATGCGGCTGTAGAAAAGCATGTCCCGGATTATAAGGTTGAGGGAAATCTGGTAAAAGTAACCGTCGGTTCTGTGGAACACCCAATGCTTCCCGCACACTACATTGAGTGGATCGCGCTGAAGACAAAGGAAGGTATGCAGCTGAAAGAATTAAAGCCGGAAGAAAAACCGTCCGCATGTTTTGCACTCAGCGACGGGGATGAAGTAGAGGCAGTCTATGCATACTGCAACCTGCACAGTTTATGGAGGGCATAAGTCATGTTAAAAAAGCATAAATTCTGGGCCTGGATGATGGTACTGAGTGGTATCATGTGTCTGTGGACCGGTCATCAGATGATTCATCCGAAAAAGAAACCTGCGGACTGACTTCATGTTTATTAAAATTGCCCCTGAAACATAGAAATCCGATGTAATTTTCAAAAAACAGATGAAACATTTCTGCACAAAGTATGGAGAATCATATGAACCAGGCACTTCAGGTAACCGTACTCATTGAAAACACATCAGACAACAGCTTAACCTGTGAGCACGGTCTCAGCCTTTTTATCGAATTTAATGAAAAACGAATCCTGCTCGATGCCGGAAGCAGCGAAGCCTTCTCCGAAAACGCAGCAGCCCTAGGTATTCCCCTGGCGGGTCTGGACGCATATGTCCTGTCCCACGGACACTACGATCACTCCGGAGGGTTTGAAGCAGTTTTCCGTGCCGACCCGAATGCAAAGATATTCGCGCGGAAAGAGGCGCTGGACACCTATCTGTCCGCAAGCGGAGGCATGCATGAGATCAGCGTCCCTCAAAATGTGAAAACACACCGGGATCATTTTATCCCCGTGGACGGCATCCGGGAAATTCTTCCGGATGTGTATCTCGTGCCGCATCTAACAGCAAATCTCGACCGGATCGGAGAAAAAAGCAAGCTGTATAAGGAACAGCAGGGGCAGATTGTCCCCGACGATTTTATCCATGAACAGAGTCTGGTGCTGGATACCGGAAGAGGTCTGGTTATCTTTAACAGCTGCTCCCACGCAGGCGCCCGCAACATTATACATGAAGCCCGTGAAGCCTGCGGACAGAAACCGGTTTATGCGTATGTCGGCGGTCTTCATATGAGAGGACTCAAAAACGGTGCGGAGATCTGTGCCTTTTCCGAAAGGGAGATTGACGACCTTTGTCACGTTTTTCTTCAGGAAGGAATTGACAAGATTTATACCGGACACTGCACGGGTGCACCGGGTGTAGAAAAACTGCAGGAACGCCTCGGAAACCGGGTGCACAGGCTCACAACCGGGCTGCAGTTTACTTTATAGAAATCACGAAATATTCTCTAATCTGAGTTAGCCAGAAAAGGGTCTGCCATTCCGGCAGACCCCCTCTCTTTGTCCGCCTTAATCTGACGGTTTGATTCTTCAACTATT